>NZ_JAGYZD010000097.1 GCF_018371055.1 Finegoldia magna
CTACACAAAATAGCAGTTGAAGACCAAAAGACAGTCATCTTCACAAGTCACGACCTATCATTTATGAAAAACATCAACTCCAGATTAATTCTAATAAATGAAGGGAAAATCGTACTGGATAAACCATCAAAACAGTTGTTTGATTCAAAAGACTTACAAAAAGACATCATTGAAATAGAAAACACCAACAGAAATCTACTAGATAATTTGAAGAAAACGAAATACGAATTTACCGACAATTCAATTATACTGTCAGTTTACGATGAAGATGAGAAGGAATTTCTACTGAAAAACTGTGACATAATAAGCATGAGAAAAGAATCTTTAAATGCAGAAGATGTGTACTTCAGGGTGATTTCAAATGTTTAGTAAATTGTTATTGGAATTTAACAGAGATTTCTCAGAAATCAAAAAATACAAATTCAACGTCATATTTGCAAACATCGCAGTGCTTTTGATGGCACTTTTCATCATAGATGGGCTGTTTGTAAAAGAAAAAGAAATCGTGTTTTTGATGATGATATTGTGGTATTATGCTACTTATGCGATTGAATCACCAACGTTTTTGATACAAAACGAAATAACAGACAGAACACTGATATCAATTGTCCAATCAAAAACAGGGATACTATCTGTTGTTTTGTACAGAAATTTAGTGGAATGTTTGATGAATACGATAAAAGTAATAGTGATATTCACACTGATATTTGTATCAGTAGACTTTGATTATTCGAAATTCAACCACATTCCTATAATAATTTTGGTGATGGTTGTGTCTGTATTCATACTTTATCAATTGGGCACTTTCTTATCAAGCTTCACATTATTATATAAAAGACTTGGAAGTTTTGTGGCATTGGCTGAAACATATATGTTGTTTTTCGGAGATATTACCGTAAAAGTCAACAACAAAGCACTTGTACTTATTAATAAAATGATATTCCCATTTAACAACGCTCGTGAAATCTTCACACAATTACAACTGAATAATGTGAGATATGATTTGATAATACAGCTTTTGATACAAGCTGTTGTATTGTCCGTTTTGGTCAAAATTTCATACGACAAAAACATTCAAACAAGCATGAAAAGAGGTAATTTGTATGGGATATAAATACGGAGAATTACGAAAATACATCGACGAAAACAAAAACTATAAAATCGAATATTTCTCAAAGCTAATATCGGATATTATCATGCTTGCGGGCGTTTCTTTTATGCTAAAATCAACGGACAATTGGAACAACGAATCATTCACATATTTTTTGATATGGTATTTGTTGCAAACAGTGTTATTTGAACTCGTTAAATCCATAGAATTTGAAATCAAAAGCGACGGGCTGATTAATATGATTTCATCTAGAACTAGCATTGTAATGATTTATTTCAAAAGAAGCATCGTTTGGTTAGTAAAAGCTGCGATTTTATTTTCGATTGTAATATTTTTATCGGGAAATGGATTGAATGGGATAATACAATTCAAGCCTAATTTAATACTAGCGATAATCTTTTCATTAATTCTAATGTATGGTGTGTTCTTCTTGTTCATGGCACTTACATTAATTTACGAAAGAGTCGCATCATTTACTGGATTTATCACAACAGCGTTTTTGATATTTGGATACAAACTCACAATAACACAAGAAATCAGAAAAATAATTGTGGGAAATCAAGCGGATATGAAGAAAATTGTGTTGAATTTGATACTTTTATATGTTGTGGCGTATCATTTTATGAAAAAAGCAAGAACGAAATTACAGTATAGGGGATTCTAATGAACGAAAAATTTAAAAGATTTATGGTGGTATGGTTTGGGCAATTTGTGTCTATGCTTGGGTCGGGGATTTCATCATTTGGATTATCGTTGTGGATTTTCATGATGACAAAAAGCGCCACGACTTTTGCGATGACATTTTTAGTTCAAATTTTGCCAGGAATTATATTTGCTCCTTTTGCAGGATCGATGGCAGACAGAAAACAACGAAAACATATTATAGTGTTAACCGATTCGCTCGATGCTGTACTTAAAGTTATACTTATGATTTTACTTGCGACGGGAGGTATGAAAGTGTGGATGGTGTATCCATTGACATTCTTGTCGCAAACTTTGGGTACATTTCAAAATCCTGCATTTAATGCGACAATTCCACTTTTGGTTGAGAAGAAGGATATTCCAAGGGCAAATGGTTTTATGCAACTTATCAGGGCGATTCAAAATATGCTTGCTCCGTTGATTGCAGGTGCGTTATTTCCATTTATAGGACTTACGGGATTGTTTGCGATTGATTTTGTAACTTTCTTCGTCGCTATTTTGACGATTTTACCACAAAAAATCGAGCAAGAAATCGAAGAAGTTAAGGAATCTAACTTCACCAAGACAATTGTTAGTGATTTGAAAATAGCTTTTGAAGTGTTGAAACAAAAGCAAGGATTTATTCAAATAATAGTTGTGTTTTCAATATTGAATTTTGTGGCAAACATAGCTATGGTTTTGGTTGGTCCGTTGGTAATGAGTAATTATGACACAAAAATTTACGGGCTTGTGAATTCTGTGTCGGGAATTGCAATGGTGTTAGGTGGAGTAATTTCTGGCGCAATTCCAAGCGAAAAAAACAAAGTAAGATCGATTTTTTTGAGTCTTATAATTTGTTCAATTGGATTGATAGTAATGGGGATAAATTACAGCTGGATTGTTATTGCTGTGGGATTTTTCTTATTTATGATTCCTACTCCTTATGCTAATGGAACTTTCGGTTCACTGATGCAATTGAAAATAGAGACTAAAATGCTTGGAAGAGTTGGTTCATTGGTAGATTGTCTAATGAAGATTATCACACCTATAGCGATTATTTTGGCTGGATTTTTGGCGGATAATGTGTTCAATCCACTTTTATTAAAGGGAGGCAAATTATCTGAAACTTTTATCGGGAAGATAATTGGAGTTGGAAATGGCAGAGGAATTGGACTGTTATTTGTAATTTGTGGAACTATTCTACTTATCATTTGCGTGATGATGCTTTTGAATAAAAACATTAACCAACTTGAAGAACTAAACCCAGATGTAATTAATGATTAGTTTAATGTAATTGGGGTATAAATACTCTGTAAGAAATTTTATAGGGGGTAATATTAATGGCTAAATTAACAGAAACAGTTCAATCTGGAGATTGGAAATCAGAAAAACACGTTCCAGTTATTCATATTGATAAAAAAGACGACGGATTTAAAGTATGCGCAATTGTAGGTGAAGAAATCGAACACCCAAACACTTTCGAACACCATATTGCATGGATTAAAGTATTCTTCCAACCAGAAGGAGAAAAATTCCCAGTAGAAGTAGCTTCTTACCAAGCAGCAGCTCACGGCGAAGGCGAAGTATTCACTAAACCACACGCTCACGCTTACGTAAAATCTACTAAACCAGGTAAAGTATTCGCATTAAGTTATTGCAATATCCATGGTTTATGGGAAAGCGCTGAAGAAGTAAAATAGTTTCATATAATGAGAGCTCTTAGCGGAGCTCTTTTTTTGTGTAAACTTTGATAATACGATTTATTGAGTATTAAATAAATTTTACAAGTTTTTTATATAATTTTTGAATATTTGGGTAATAATATAATAATAAAGATGAGGTGTTAGATGAAGAAATTAAGGTTAAGGGGAATTTTAATAATTGCGTTTCTTATAATGCTTGTGACTTCTAAGGTTTCTCTTGCTGATTCTATAGATTCTATCGATACTAATGCTGTGATAGAAAAGGATGGTTCTATTTCTATTACGCAGGTGTGGAAGGCAAATCCAGATTCTGGTACGGAATTTTTTATTCCTATGCAAAATCTAAATCATATGCAGATTGAGGATTTTACGGTTTCCGATGAAAAGGGTCCGTATGGACGTATGAATCCGTGGAATGTGGATTCGAATTTTAGCGAAAAAGCTAGAAAATACGGGATAAATCAGACGTCAGATGGTATTGAATTATGCTTTGGTAAGACTGAGTTTAAGGATAAGACTTACACGATTCGTTATAAATTTAAAAATGCTGTGACATCTTTTAATGATTATGATGGTTTTAATATAAGATTTGTAAATGATCAGATGGATCCTTCGCCTGATAAGGTTAGTTTGAAGATTAGCCTATATGATGGGAAATTAAACAAGGATAATGCTAAGGTGTGGGGATTTGGTTATGATGGTAATGTCAATTTAGAAAATGGCAAGATTGTTGCCAAAACAAAAAAATTTGATTCATCTAACTATATGAACATTATGTTATCCTTGAATAAGGGAATTATTAGCCCAAATCATACTTCGAACAAGAGCATTGATACTTTGGTTAATAAGGCTTTTGAAGGGTCTGATTATTCGTATGATGATTACAAGAACGGTGGAGTTTACGATAAAGGCGGAACTCCTACAAGCATTATTGATAAAATTTTTGGTGTATTTACTGCTGTAATGGGCGTAATTGGTGTATCTTTAGGAATATTTGCGATAGTTAATCCAAATAGGAACAAGAATATCAAAAATGTCGGCAAAGTTGATAGAAAAAACCCACAATATCACAGGGAGATTCCTTTTGAAAAGAATTTAATGGCAAATTTTTATGCATATAATGGAAAAGAAAATATGGTTGAAAATATTTTGTCTGCAACGCTTTTGGTGTGGCTAAGAGATGGCAATATTGATTTTACAACTTCACATGAAAAGTCAGCCATATTACGCAGAGATATCGAAAAATATAATATACAGATTCTCAAAGAACCTGAGTTCAATAGCGATTACGAACAATTGTTATTTTCAAGTTTACAAGAAGCATCAGGAGATGACGTGACTCTGACTGAAAAAGAATATAAGGATTTTCTGAAGGATGACGAAGAGTTTTTGGAAAATATTATTAAATCTATTGAAAAAGATGGAAATAAGTTTTTATTAGATAATGAATATATTGAAAATTCACGCGGAATGTTCAGAAAATATTCATACACTCAAAAAGGACTTAAGGAGGCAGCGTTAATTCCTGCTTTTGAGAGATTTTTAAAAGATTTTACTCTGATTAATGAGCGTGAACCGTTAGAAGTAGCGTTATGGGATGAGGTTTTAATAGGCGCGACGTTGTTTGGAAAGGGCGAAGAGACTTTGAGACAGTTCAAAAAGTTTTATCCAGATTACACGTTCGGAAGTTTCGATAGAGATATTTACACAAGTTATTGGTATCTAAACCACTTTTCAAATAACACTTACAGTCGTGCAATTGCAAACTCACAATCAAGTGCTGGATATGGTGGTGGAGCATCAATTGGCGGCGGTGGCGGATTCTCAGGCGGCGGATCTGGCGGCGGCGGAAGATAAGTTTTAAGGAGGAAATTATGGTAACACTAGGAATATTGATTGCATTAGTTGTGATAATTGCTGTATATTTTATTGCAACTCAGAGAAGTCTTGTAATGACTAAGGAAAATATCGCTAATGCTTTTTCACAAATCAAAGTAAGCCAACAATCAAGATTTGACGCTTTGACAGAACTTGCAAAGGCGACAAAAAGTTATTCCGAATACGAATATAAAACTTTGATGGAAGTTATATCTAAGAGACAATCATCAAACGATATAAAAGGAATTGAAAATAATGAAGAAATCCTAAGAAATCTGTCTGGAAGAATTAATGCATTAGCAGAAAATTACCCTGATTTAAAGGCTTCAGAAACTTACAAGGAAACAATGCTAAGTATAAATAAATACGAAAACACAGTAAGAACATCAAGAATGGTATTTAATGACACTGTTACTATTTATAACAGAAAAGTTAAACAATTCCCAAGTTCTTTGGTGGCTTTAGCGTTAGGATATAAAGCTGAGGATTATCTGGAAATGGACGATTCCAAATCAGATATGCCTAACTTGGAGTATTAGTTGAAAATTTGCCGGGCACTTATGACCTGAACCCGTAAACACGGAATAATTTAATAATATTTTAAGCGGAATGTAATCTGTACATAACAGGGGACATTCCGTTTAATTTTGTTTTAATTC
>NZ_JAGYZD010000098.1 GCF_018371055.1 Finegoldia magna
GATGCCGCATCTTTTATCAAATACGATTCGTCAGCCTTCGTTCTGAAAAGGGAAGTCTTGTCCTCTTCGCTATAAATCGCAACGCTTCTTATTCCAAGCTCACTACAAGCTCTGAAAATTCTTATAGCAATCTCGCCACGGTTTGCCACAAGAAGTTTTTTTATTTTATCCATATTACACCTCTTTAAATTTGGACATATTCAATATTATTTCGGTCTAACAATTCAATCGCATACTCATCTACACGATAAGCTTCGTGATAATAAATCTTGCTAATTCCAGCTTGAATTAAAGATTTCGTGCAGTTCAAACAAGGAAAATGAGTCACATAACAAATACAACCCTTCACAGCAATTCCTTCTTTCGCACAATACAACAAAGCATTCATCTCTGCGTGAATCGTAGCAATACAATGTCCGTCTCGCAAAGTGTGACCAACCTCGTCGCAGTGAGGATTGCCACTGATAGCACCATTGTAACCTGTCGATACAATCCTGTTGTCAGAATTCACCAACACACAACCAACAAACGCCCTGTCACAAGTGCTACGTGTCGCAACATTCAATGCCAAATCCATAAAATATTCATTCCAAGATTTTCTCATATTGACCTCTCATCATCATTAAAAAATTTCTTTACCTTTAATATTATCATAAAAGCAAAAAAATCAAAACTGAAACGCTAGGAAACCCCACACAAAAAAAGCCACACAATGTGGCTTAGAGAAGTAAAAATATTTACAAAAATCAATCTGTACGCTATAATGTACATAAGGAGTTGATATTATGATTAAGACGTCAGTAACAAATTTTAGAAAAAATATTTTCGGAATTCTTGAACAAACAATTAAATTTAATGAACCTGTAAACATAAGTACAAAAACTGGAAATGCAGTTGTTCTTAGTGAAGATGATTACAATGGATTGATGGAAACTCTTAGAATATACTCAAACCCAAAAGAAAAAGAAAAAATAATAGAAGGTTTGAATACAAAATTAGAAGATTGCATTTCTGAAGATGAGGTTGAATGGTAACATATAAAATTGTTTATACTAAGAAAGCGACAAAAGATATAAAGAATTTAAAGTCCGCTGGTATAGACAAAAAGGCAAAGATGTTAGTTGAATTAATAAAACAAAATCCATATCAAACACCTCCTTATTATGAAAAACTACAGGGAGAGTTGAAAGGCGCTTATTCAAGAAGAATCAACATACAACATCGTTTAGTTTATGAAGTTTTTGAAAAAGAGAAAATAATTAAAATAATCAGCTTATGGTCACATTATGAATTTTAAAAATTAAAGAAGTTTTCTTCCACACAAAAAAAGCCACACAATGTGGCTTTTAATTACTCATTTATGAACAAGTTTGGTGCTGTATAATATTTTCTGGCGCCGCTTACGACGTTATCTTTTCCAATTCGTGTATAAGGGGCGACGAAGTGTTTGTTGTAGATGAACAGTCCCACAACTTGTGTGAATTTATTGAGTACGGGAGATTTTTCTTCGAATTCCAAGAATTCGCACTTATTCATGTCGTAATATTCTTGGAAGACGTAACCTGTTTTGATAAATTCCGGAAGTTTTTCTTGTAATTCTTCTTCTGTCATTTCACGGCCAACGTATATTCCAAGCGAAGCGTAACCGTCAATTGGTTTGAAGATGTATTTGTCTTTGTTCATTATGATTTCGTAGGCATCACGTTCTTCGATTTTTTTCGTGAATGGAACGTGTTCGTCGATGAATTTTTTTTCTTCAGTATTTAACAACGCTTGTGTTTGTTCGTCTCTGAAGATTTCGAAAATAAGCTTGGAGTGCATCAATTGTGACCTGAACGATCCTACCATGAAGAACGCATTGTCCATGTATGCATCCAAGAAAGGTTTGATCTGATCTTTTATTTTCAACAATTCCAATGTTACAATTCTTCTGTAAACTAAATCTATTACGTAATCTCCGTGGCACAATTTGCCGTTTTTGTATTCCAAATCTCTGATGTCTATGATTTCACAGTTGAATCCATTTTCTTCGTAGACTCTTTTGAATTCGTCAAATTCGTTCGGAGTTCCCACTTCCAAATTATCCACGATTGCGACGTTTGGTTTCTTGTCCGACACGTATTTTTTGTACATATCAGCTGTTTCCCAAACCCATGGAGTGAACATGTCGATATTTTCGACGTCGTGTTTTTCCATGAATTTTTGCATAGCTTTTGTTTGTAGAAGAAGTTGTCCCAATGTGTTGTCTTCGTTCATCGCAGAAGATCCGTCTGTGTTAAGTTCACAAAGCATATAATTGACGCCGTCGTAGAACACGTCGTAGCGACAGATTGGAACTGGCACATCGTAGCCTGGATCGTGAAGCACAAGTTCTTCGATTGTCGGATCTAATTGGAATATTTTACGATATTCAGGATTTTTTACGAATTCTTCGGTGATTTTATCTGTAATGCTCATCAAAATATTTGAAATGTAGACAAAATCTGAGCGGTTCTTTTTGTTGTAGAAAAGTCCTTGGTAGGTCATAGGGATTGGCTCCCCGTGATAAATCGCCTTTGATACTTTTGTTTTGGCGATAAAATCAACGAAATCCCTGTAATACATGTCCTCGTCTTGTCGTACTATTTTATATAATTCTAATGAATATTCGTCATTAAACATCTAAATCCTCCAATTTTATTTCGTTTTCAATCACAGCTTCACGAAGTCCTTTTTCCTTGTAAGTTTTCTCGAACTTGTCTCTTGGATTCATACCTTTTTCTAACATTTCTTCTAGTGAAATGAGATATCCGATTTCATTTGCAGGAAGGCCGTTTTTTGCCATATCCACAAGCATTTTGCAAAACTCCAACATGTTTACATTCATAAATGTAGCATCCAGTCCTTTTTCACGCGCGTCTAGTTTTGCTTTCATGCAATTATCGTATGTCATATTTTTGAAAAGCTCTGATAATTTGTCCAAATTAGTATCGTCGTAGAACAATCCTTTGATTAGAGCGACTGCTGAGAAATTAAGTGGATATTTGATTTCGTCCATCATTCTGATTTCGATGTATCGTTTCGCCCTAACATCTGGAAATACTATTGATAATGCGTGGAAAATCATATCAGTATCCCTAACGTCTTTGAATACTTCCTTAAAAGTTGTCCCTCCGACATAATAAGATTCGTGGTTTTCATCAATCGAGAATATCAACGGCGTGTTCAAAATATTTTCGGCGTATTTTTTGTAGCTCAAATCATCATCGAAGCTAAACTTATACATGCCGGATCTGTCAGTGTCTGTGTTTTCCCAAATGATTTCTCTCATGTTACGACTTTTCGCTGGTTTCCCTTCGAAAATGTATGCGTTGTCGAACAATGTGTAGAAAACTGGAGACAAACAGTTTGCAATTTTGTATTTCTTGGCGAAATCTTCTTCAGAAGAGTAGTCGATGCTGCATTGCAAAGAGCAAGTGCCCTTCATCATATTGTGAGCCATGTCTCCTCTTTCGTTAAAATATTTGTACATAAAATCGTATCTTTTTTTAGGCAAGATTTTAATCTCGTCGATTTTAGTCACAGGATGATATCCCAAAGTCACCATCGCTTGGTTTTTCTTATCGAAAACTTCAACCAGTTTTCTCATATTTTTGATGTAAATATCCTTCAATTCGTCGATGTTCCACTTCGATGACAATGCAACTTCGAACTGACTTCCAGGTTCTGTTGACACTGCCAAATCATCATTTTCAAGTCCAAGGATGTAATCTCCTTCCTTGTAAGCGACACATCCTCCTTCGTGAAGTTCTCTGAGAGTTTCTCCGACTCCGTTTTCACCAAAATACGACACAGTCTTCAAACTATCCTTGTCGATTATGAAATGTTCCATCTCCATTCCGACAGTGAAATCTTCCTTTAATTTTTCTCCGCTTTTAATGTAGTTAATTACAGCTTCAAGCTGTTTTTCGTAATCCATTTTTACTCCTTTTTAATGTCTGCTACAGTAATATCACAAATTTTTATCAAATCTTTCGGAGCGATTTTGATTTGCGCTCCGATTTTGCCGCCAGACACGTAAATATATTCCTTATCTTCACAACTTTCGTCGATAAAAGTTTTAAATTTTGTTTTCATTCCGATAGGAGAGCAACCGCCTCTTATGTAGCCCGTAGTTTTCAACAAATCTTTTACGTGAATCATTTCAAGCTTTTTCACTCCGGCTATTTTCGCACATTTTTTCAAATCAAGCTCATCTTTTACGGCCACAACGAACACGAAATTTTCATTCGTGTTGGAAACTGTGACAAGTGTTTTGAACACGTAAGCTTCGTCTTCATCTAATTTGTTTGCGACATTTTCGCCGCTCACATCGTCTCCCACAGAGTATTCTATATATTTATACCCAATTTTTTCTTTGTCGAGCATTCTCATTGCGTTAGTTTTTTTCATAAAAACATCCTTTCATTATTAATATTATACTACAAGTAAAAATTTTGTGGATTTATAAAATATTTGATGCGTTTACTTGCGTAAAATGTCTGTTTATGGGTAAATATATACGAGGAGGAATTTTAATGGAACAAAGTTTAAACATTAGATATATATACCACAGTTCATTTTCTTTGGAGTTTGAAGACAAGATTATTATTTTCGATTATTTTCAAGGAACTTTGCCAAAAAATGTGAACGATAAGAAGGTGATTTTCGTGGTGACTCATTCACACGCAGATCACTACAATGAGAGTATTTTTGATTATGAAAATTCTAGTGATATTACATATATTGTCTCAGAAGATGTATACGAAGAGATTTTTGATTACGATACGAAGGACAATGTTGTATTTTTGGGAGAAGATAATATCGAAGATTTGAAGAAGCATTTCGGTAAAAAAGTTATAAAACTTGAAGTTGGTGAATCGACTTCTGTGTACGGTGCAGATTTTACAGCGCTTGGTTCTACTGATATGGGAATTAGCGTGTATTTTGAAGCGAATCATTTGAAATTTTTCTTCGCTGGAGATTTGAACAATTGGGCGTGGGAAGAAGACACCGAAGAAGAAAAAGAAAAGATGCAACAGGATTTCTCCAAGGAAATCGACAAGATTGGGCATGTTGACATAGGATTTTTCCCAGTTGATCCTAGATTAAAGGAGAGATACGATTTGGGTGTGAATGAATTTGTCGACAAATGCAATCCAAAAGTTTTGTTCCCAATGCATTTCACAAAAGATCCAACAATCGTGGACACATTCATCGACACACACGATTACGAGGGCTGTAAAGTTGTGAATATGAAAAAGGAACACGATACTTTTCAAGTTATAATAAAATAATTGATTTAATATAATATTTTTGGTAAAATTAATATACAAGAGGGAGTAGCTTAAAAATATTGTGTCGTCATTACGGTTAAAACCCGGCACAAAGCCACTTTGGTTAGCAAGACTTTTGCCAGAAATGGTGAAAGTTTTTTTTATTATGAAATTAACAGGAGGTAAGAGATTGGATTGGTACAAGGAATCTAATGAGAGTGTTATCAAAAGTTTGGACACTGATCAAAACAATGGTCTATCCGACAGTAAGGTAACGAGTTTGTTAGAAAAATACGGCAAGAACGTATTAAAAGAAAAGAAGAAAAAGTCCATGGCAGCCAAATTAAAGGATCAATTTTTGGATCCTATGATAATTATTTTGCTATTGGCATCTATTTTATCCATGGCTATTGGGGAAGTCACAGATAGTATTATTATCATCGCTATCGTTATTGTGAATGCGGTTCTTTCGATTTATCAAGAAGGTAAGGCGGAACAAGCAATAGAAGCTTTGCAAAAAATGGCAAGTCCTAAAGCCAAGGTTATAAGAAACGGCAAGATTATGGAAGTGGATTCTCAAAATTTGGTTCCAGGAGATATCGTTGAATTGGAAACGGGAGATATTATCCCTGCCGATTTGAAATTATTGGAATCTACTAACTTGAAAATCGACGAATCATCGTTGACTGGTGAATCTGTTGCTGTTGAAAAGAA
>NZ_JAGYZD010000099.1 GCF_018371055.1 Finegoldia magna
GAATAATAGACCTAGAAAATGTATACAATATAAAACACCTAAAGAAGAACTTTTTGGTTTCTTACCATAGGTGTTGCATTTGATTTGACAATTCGTCTATTCAAAAATTGTAAGCATAGAAGGTGTAAAATCATCTGAAATATTGAAAATAGTGTGCAAATACATTTCTGCAGAGAATGAAACTGGCAAGAAAAATATTTTACATTATGGTTACATGTTATACACAGACTTACTTAAAAAAGAAAATATAATAAAAGGAGATAAAGTACATTTACAAATTTTGCAAAATGGAAAAATCGTTGATAAAATTGTAGACACCATTAAAACTGATAATATTGGAATATACAAAGATTACTACGATGATGAAAGCTACAATCAAATAATGTACGATACTAATGAATTAAAATGGGATGCATATACAAATTGGGGAAAAGAACAATTCACAGAAAATAAACCATTTTATTTCTATAAATCAAACAGAAATCTAGTAATTAAATATAATTATTCTTACGATATGAATAAAGATAACGTATTAAAAGATTTGATAACTAAAATGCAAAATGAAATACAAGCAGAAGATATTGACAACATCATATTAGACATTAGATATAATGGTGGTGGCATGTTTGCACACGCAAAAGAATTAGAGTTTGCGATAATGCAATATCAATTATTAAATCCAAAAATCAATATTAAAGTGTTAATTGGTGAAGGAACTTTTTCAGCAGGCATAAGAATGATAGATAGTGTAAAAAGGAACTTAGAAAATGTACAGATGATTGGAACAAATACTGCGGGAGCTTCAAATCATAATATGTCTGGAGGAAATATTGTATATCTTGGGAAAAGCAAACTATTCATCTACACATCAGGAGAAATGAGAAGATACGATTATAATTTCAAAGATGTGATGCACTGTTCCAATCTTAATAAGAGAGATGGATTAACGTGGTATCCCGATATGTTTATCGAAAATCAAATCCAAGATTACTCCATTGGTAATGACAGGGTTATGAATTATGCATTGAGAAATAATTGATATTAGTGTATCTGATTATAAGGAGAGGAGATATTGTCTATGAATAGCAAATTAAAGCTAGTAGTACTTACTATTTTTCTAATAATGACAACAAGTTTTGCTAGACAGGAAGAGATAATAAAAATTAATGAACAAGACTTGATAGATTCACTTAACACTAATAATACTGAAGAATATGATTCTCATGTAATTTTAGGTGATATACCAATTAGTTCAGAAAAATATAAGAAGCAGGTTAGAGATATAAGAGATTTTATGATGGATAATCATGTTTTTTATGAAGCACAAAACGTGGATGAAATTACAAATTCTTATAATAAATTGTTGAATGATTCAGACAATAAAACAGCTAAGGACTTAAATCTTGATTTAATGAAAGTATTTTCAAAGTATAGGCAAGGACACGTTTCAGTAAATACAGTATATAATGGAGAACCATCAGTTTTTATTAACGAAAATAATGGAAAATATTACATAGTCGCAACTACAGATAAATACAAGAACTTACTTGGAGCTGAAGTCATAAGCATAAATAATATTAAAATGGAAGATGTGATTGATAGATTAGAAGATTATGCTATTGGTGAAAATGAAAGTTTTAGAAATCTTACTAAAAATTCATTCTTGAATTGTCATGAAATATTGAAAAAAGAAAATGTGTTAACAGAAGAACAAAACATTTACGAATTGAAAATAGGAGATAAAATAGTAAAATTAGATTTACCATTTGAAAAATCAAAAGAGTTTATAGTTAGTAAATTAAAAATTAACGGAAGGAAAACTGAACTAATAAATGTTAAACAGAAAAATGACAATAAAGATAAGTATACTATCATCAAACCTCTAAAATTATCAGTAGACAACAACAAGCTACACTATATTGAAACAAAGGATGACAATTTGATTCTTAGGTATAATTCCTGCAAAGAAAATGAGAATTACAAGATTGAAAAATTTACCAAGGATGTTTGCGACCAATTAGATAACAACAAATTTTCAAATATAATCATAGATTTACGATATAACCTTGGAGGAAGTTCATTTCACATCTATAATATATTTGGTAAAATGATGGCATATCAGGGAGCAAATCCGGATACAAAAATAAAAGTTCTGATAAGCAATCAAACATACTCAGCTGCAGGAGATTGTGCTTTATTATTTGTGAAGAAATTTCATAATGTCGAAGTGATTGGAAAAAATAGTGGGTTTCCAATATCAACGTCTGCAGGAGATGTAAATGTCGCATATACAAAAGATACGTATATTGGAATAAATTACTGCACAACCGTTTTTAGACAACACTATGAAGATGTAGATTCATTTTTGTTTAATTACAAGAATTTTGATTTTGAAAAGAATACAATGAAACCTGACTTTTACGCATCGCAATCATTCGCGGATTACATGATAGGAAACGACCCTGCGATGAATTATGCGTTGCGAAGTGAGGGGAATACTTCGTTGGCTGAGAAAATAAAAGGCGTTTTAAAATAATTTAAGGTTACAATTTAAAATTTGAGTAAATTAATATCTTCTTTTATTCATTAAAAGAGGATATTTTTTTAATTAAAATCACAATAATCTTAGACAAATTGTAACTCAATTTTAATACAAAAAATCGTTAATCTGTTATACTATATATTAGTTAGAGGTGATTTATGAAAACATTTAAAAAAGTTTTTGTTGGATTGGGGCTTTGCTTATTGGTGTATCTTAGTTTTTCTGTAGGAAATGCTACGGGAAAAAGAACTGCGATTGCCAATGAAAATGGTATTCCATTAGCGAAGATCAATAAGATTGAAAACTTGATTGACCAGTATTATCTTTTTGATATAGACAAGAACAAGCAACAAGAAGGAGCTGTGGAAGGCTATGTAAAAGCTTTGGGAGATCCTTATTCTGAGTTTTTGACTAAGGAAGAGATGGATAGTTTGAACCAACAAACTGAGGGAGAATATGCAGGTGTCGGAATTGTGGTTACTCCTTCTGAAACTGGTGCTATAACTGTTGTTAGTGCAATCAAAGGAAGTCCAGCTTTTGAAAAAGGCATCAAAAAAGATGATATTATACTTAAAATTAACGGCAAGGATTACAATGCATCCCAAATGAATGATGCGGTGAAGGTGATGAAAGGTAAGCCTAATACAGATGTTAAGCTTACTATTGCCAGAATGGAAAACAAAACTAGCAAGATTTTTGATGTAAATATAACACGTCGTATGATTAGTTTGACTACTGTTAATTCTCAAAAAATTGGAGACATAGGATATATCAATATTACTCAATTTGATAGAAAAACTGATAAGGAATTTATCGAGCAATACGAAAATTTGAAAAAACAAAATGTGAAATCAATTGTTTTGGATTTGCGTAACAATCCTGGTGGGTTGTTAGATTCTACGGTTAAAATAGCAGATTATCTTCTTCCAAAAGGAGTTATCGTTAAAACTGTAGATAAAAATAAAAAAGAAGATATTCAAAAAAGTGACGCTTCAGAACAAAATTTACCAATGGTTGTTCTTGTGAATGGTTCAAGCGCATCTGCATCTGAAATTTTGACGGGAGCTTTGAAGGATTACAAGAAAGCTACAATTGTCGGTGAGAAAACTTTCGGAAAAGGTATTGTTCAAACGATTATACCGATGGAAAAAGGCGAGGGATTGAAGCTTACTATTAGCGAGTATTTTTCACCAAAGGGCAACAAAATTCACAAACAAGGGATTACACCAGATGTAGTTATCAAGTTGGACGAAAAGGCAAAGGGAATCGGAGTTGAGTATATGAAAGAAGACAATCAACTTCAAAAAGCTTTAGAGATTTTAAATAAAAAATAGGAGATATTATGAGAGAAGAAAGAGAAGCGAGAAGAAAACGCAAGAGAAGAAAAAAAATCATCAACTCAATAGTTCTATTGGTTTTTGTATTGGCTGTAGGAAGTTTTGTTGCAGTAAAAGTAGCCAACAGCGAACAAAGTCTTAATCCAAAAGTAGCTGAGAGTTCTTCTAAGAAATCGAACAAAAAAAACGCTGAGAAAAAAGAAGAGCCAAAACCAGATCCTAATAAGTTAATGAAGGGTTCAAATCATATTTTAAAAGCAGATTCGTATGCTTATGATGCTAAAACTATTAGTCAATTCATTAGACCAACAAAATCTGAAGGATATGTCAAAAACACAGACAACAAAAAAATCTGTTTCTTGACTTTTGATGATGGTCCTAATCACAGCATAACTCCACAAGTTTTGGATGTATTAAAGAAAGAAAATGTTCCTGCTACATTTTTTGTAGTTGGTAAGCATATCACTCAAGATACAAAAGATATTTTGGAACGCCAATTGAATGAAGGTCACGCAATTGCACTTCACTCTTTTGAACACGATTATTCAAAATTATATCCAGGAAGAGTTGCAAACGCTGATAGAATTAAAAAAGAAGCAGAAATGGCACAAAAAGCATTGCAAGATGTTCTTGGTCCAGATTTTAAAACAAGCGTGTGGAGATATCCAGGTGGACACATGAGTTGGCAACAATTAAAGCCAGGCGATGATGCCTTAGAATCTTTGGGAATTCACTGGATTGACTGGAACAGTTTGGTTGGAGATGCAGAACCAAAAAGCAGAAGACCAACGACAGTGGAAGGTATGGTTGAATTTGCAAATACTTCATTAACTTATCAAGCTGAGCAAGATTTAGTTGTAGTTTTGTGTCACGATGCACCAGGAAAACAACTAACTGTTGATTCACTTTCAGCAATTATTAAAAATTTTAAAGATAAGGGATATGAATTTGGAATTTTAAAATAATTTTAAAATTATAAATATTAGCTTAAATTTGCCACAATTAAATTATTATGCAGAGCACCTTTTTGATAAGGTGCTTTTTTAATGTTTTAAATCCTACTAACTATATATAGTATGAATAAAAATCAAAAACCCACATATTGATACTATCTGTAGTATTTGATATAATAAAGCAGTATTAGGAAATAGTAAAAAAATTATTGAATCATATAAAAAAGGAAAGAGAAGAGGGATTGCAAATGCTAACTGTAGAAAAAAGAGACGGACGACAAGTTGAATTTGACGCAAAAAAAATTGTCGTTGCGATAGAAAAAGCTATGAATAGTAGTACAGGAATTTACGAACCGAATTTGGCTGAAAAAATCGCCAACGAAATCGAAGGATACGCCAAAACGATTGGAAAAGTTTTGAGTATTACTGATATTGAAGACCAAGTTTATTATAAGTTAATTCAGTACAACAATCCCGCTACGGCAAGAGCGTACGAAAATTACAAAGCTGTACAAAAATATAAAAGAGAAACTAACACTACTGATGAAAGTATAATCGGATTGTTGGAAGAAAGTAACAAGGACTTGTTAGAAGAAAATTCCAACAAAAACGCTGTGATAGCTTCTACTCAAAGAGATTTAATCGCTGGTGAAGTTAGCAAGGATATTGCCAGAAGAAAGCTTATTCCACAAGATTTGCTTCAAGCTCACGATGAAGGAGCAATTCACCTTCACGATATGGATTACATAATTCAACCAATGTTTAACTGTTGTCTTGTAAATATGAAAGATATGCTTGACAAGGGAACTGTTGTAAATGGCAAATTAATCGAATCACCAAAATCATTCCAAGTTGCTTGTAATGTGATGACTCAAATAATCGCGCAAATAGCAAGTAATCAATACGGTGGTCAAAGTATCGATATTAGATGTTTGTCAAAATATTTGAGAAAATCTTACGAAAAGAATTTGAATTTGTGTATCGAAACTCTTGGAGACATCGACATGGCTGAAAAAATGGCAGATAAGATGACTCAAAAAGATTTGGAATCGGGAATTCAAACAATCCAATATCAAATCAATACATTGATGACTTCCAATGGACAAGCTCCATTTGTGACTTTGTTTATGTTTATTGAAGATCACGATGAA
>NZ_JAGYZD010000100.1 GCF_018371055.1 Finegoldia magna
ATTTTTGTACAACTTGACAACACGATTGAAGGTTTAGTACAATTTCAATCTATGATAGATGATTATTATGTATTTGACGATAAAAACTACACGGTTTATGGAGAAAGAACTAAAAAATCGTATCATATTGGGCAAAAAGTTAGAGTTAAAGTTATAAATAGTGACAAAGATAAACGTCAAATAGATTTTGAATTTGTAAATTAGAAAAGGAATACAATGAGTGAAATAAAATTATTAGCAAACAATAAGAAAGCACGTCACGAATATTTTATCGAAGATGTGTACGAATGTGGAATTGAACTGAAAGGAACTGAAGTAAAATCTATCAAAAAAGGGAAAGTTTCCATTAAGGAAAGTTACTGTATGATAGAAAACTCGGAAGTTTTTGTTTATTCTATGAATGTAAGTCCATACACAGAAGGAAATATTTTTAACGTGGATAGTTTAAGAAAAAGAAAACTTTTAATGCATAAATCTGAAATCAGAAAATTAATCGGAAAAACAAAAGAACAAGGTTATACTTTGATACCTCTAAGAGTTTATGAAAAAAATGGACTTGTAAAAGTAGAAATAGCTCTTGCAAAAGGTAAGAATCTATACGATAAGAGAGAAACTTTGAAAAAACGTGACGATTTGAGAAATATGCAAAGAGCAATGAGAAGATAAGGAGTAATAATGAGCTTTGACGGAATTGTAACAAAAGCGATAGTTGATGATATAAAAGCAAAATTAATTAACGGGAAAATCAGCAAGGTTAATCAACCCGATAAAAACGAATTGGATTTAATTATCTATAATAACAAACAAAATTATAAACTTCTTATTTCTGCATCCTCATCTTTACCGAGGATGCATTTTACAAATGAAAATAAGAAAAACCCAATTGAAGCGTATAATTTCTGTATGCTGATGCGAAAATACTTACAAGGAGCGGTTATAACTGATATTTATCAAGAATCGATGGATAGAGTTGTTAGTATTGATATCAATAGCAGAGACGAAATGGGATATGATATGAACTACTCATTAGTTGTAGAACTTATGGGTAAACATTCAAATATAATTTTAATTGAAAAAGAAAGTAAGATGATTGTAGATGCAATTAAGAGAATTAGCTTCGATACAAAAAGCATCAGACAAATACTTCCAAAAACTAAATATTCATATTTAGAAGATGATAAGATTAATATTCTACGATCGGATGATCTTCCAACGGATATTGCAGAAGGAACGACTAAACTGCAACAAGTTTTTTATAAAAATTACACAGGGTTTTCTCCAACTATTTCAAGAGAAATATGCCTAAGAGCAGATTTGGATTTTAACATAAGACTTGAAGATTTGACTGAAAATGAAAAATTAAGATTTAATCAAGCTTTTATTGAGGTTAGAGAAGCTATCAGAAATTGTGATTATGATTTTTCTATAGTCATCGATGAGGATGAAAAATTAAAGGATTTTCATGTAATTAAATTAGAAAAATACGGATATCAAAAGAAAAACTTTAATGATATTCACGAAATGTTGGATTATTATTATAAAAAACACAGTTCAAACGATTCAATTACACAAAAATCTTCGCACTTGAAGAAAATAGTTTCAAATAAAATTCAAAGAAATTCAAATAAATTGAGTAATTTAACTGTAGATTTGCAAGAAGCTAAAAAAAGAGATATTTACAAAGTTTATGCTGATTTGATAAGTTCAAATATGCATTTGATTCATAAAGGCGTGGATAAAATAACGGTACAGAATTTCTATGATGAAATGAACCCAATTGAGATTCCATTGAATCCAATAAAATCTGGAAATGAAAACGCACAAAATTACTACAAAAAATTTAGTAAATTAAAAACTAGAGAAAAAATGATTACACAAGAGCTTCCTCTTATAAAACAAGAAAACGAATATTTACTTCAACTTTTAGAAACTTTGGAGAGAGTGACAGAATATCAAGAACTATCAGAGATTAAGGATGAGATGGTAAAAATAGGTTTGATAAAAAAATCTAAGAAAAAAACTGCAAAAGTAAAACCATCAAAGCCAAGACATTTTGTAACAGAAAATAACGTTGATATTTTTGTAGGTAAAAATAATTACCAAAATGATAATCTAACTTTGAAACAAGCTAACAAAGAAGATATTTTTGTTCACGTAAAAGATATGCCAGGTTCACATGTCATAATGCGAAACGAAAACTTGACTGAAGAAGACTACGGTATTGCTTGTTTCTTAGCGGCGTATTTCTCCTCAATGAGTAAAGAAAAATACGTTGAAGTTGATTATACCGAAAAGAAAAATGTTAAAAAAGCTAAGGGAGCAAAACCTGGAATGGTGTTTTACAATAATTTCAACACTGTTAATGTCGATATGAGTTCTTATGATATTGACAAAATCAAAGAAATTGTTTAAAAATTGTAATAAATTATTGTGAATTCTTGAATATTAATATACACTAACAATATCAGAGGAGGCGATAGAATGAAGTCTATGACAGGATTTGGATCTTCTAGTTTGGAATTGGAAGATTGCAGCATAGATATTGAAATCAAATCTGTTAATAATAGGTATTTGGATTTCAATTTTTCAATGCCCAGTTATTTGAATTTTATGTTGGAAGATATGAAATCATTAATCAAAAATAAGTTAAAACGTGGTAGAGTCGAAGTTTATATCAAAATCAAAAAATATCAACTATCAGTCGACAGTGTGGATATTAACTATGAATTAGCTCAAAAAATCAAGGAAAAACTTGATTCATTAAATCAAAAGTTAGATATGAAATCGGATATTAGTGTAAGAGATTTAGTAAAATATGATGATGTAATGACATTTACTTACAAAGATTTGGACAATGAATTTTTGCACGATAATATTCTAAAAGTTTTAGATGAAGCTGTGAATAAAATTTATTCAATGAGATCTATTGAAGGCGATAATTTGAGAGAAGATTTATCGACTAATTTATCAAAAATAGAAGATCAAATATATAAAATATCAAGTTTAACTGAAAATAGTGTAAAAGAATACAGAGAAAATTTGTTTAATAAAATATCTGAATTGTTAGATGAAGAAAAAATTGATAAGGATAGAATGTACTTGGAAGTTGCTTTAATGGCTGATAAAGCTGACATTAACGAAGAATTAAAGAGATTTGATTCACATATAGTTCAATTTAAATCTACAATGGATATTAAAGATTGCATCGGACGTAAATTGGATTTTATAATTCAAGAAATGAATCGCGAAATTAATACAATTTCTTCAAAATCGAATGATGAATCTATTTCAGTTTGTGTTATTGAAGTTAAAAGTTTGATTGAAAAATTAAGAGAACAAGTACAAAATATTGAATAGAAAATATTGAATAGAGGGAAAATGGAAAGTTTAGGTATAGGTTTTTCAAATTTAGTTAATAGCAACAGAATTATTGCAATTGTTAGTCCTGAAACAAATCCAATTAAAAGAATTGTTCAAAAAGCAAAAGAAGATAATAGTCTCATAGACGTTACTTTTGGAAGAAAAACCAGGAGTGTAATAATTATGGATTCAAGTCATGTTGTGTTGAGTTGTCTTCAACCAGAGACTTTACAAATGAGATTAGATAAATCAAATAATAAGGAAGATTAAAATGAGAGACGGATTTTTATTAGTTGTTTCTGGCCCATCGGGAGTTGGTAAAGGAACTGTTTGTGAAAAATTAATATCACAAAAAAATGATATTGTATATTCTGTATCCGCTACAACAAGGAAGAAGAGGCCTTACGAAGTAGACGGAGAAAATTATTATTTTTTGGGTTTAGATGAGTTTAAGAAGAAAATCGAACAAGGAGATTTCATTGAATATGCTAATGTGCATAATAACTATTATGGAACTCCAAAATCATTTGTTTTTGATCAAATAAATAAAGGAGAAATAGTTATTCTGGAAATTGATGTTCAAGGAGCATTAAAAGTAAAAGAAAACTATCCTGAAGCTGTTTTTGTATTCATTCTTCCACCGGATTTGATTGAACTTAGGAGAAGAATTGAAGGTAGAAATACAGAAGATGAAGAAACAATTAATATTAGAATGCAAAACGCCAAGAAAGAATTGAGTTTTATTGATGAATATGATTATGCAGTCATCAATGAAGATGTTGACGAAACTGTAAAAAATATTGAAACTATAATTGATGCAGAAAAATTTAGAGTTGTAAAAGGAGAAAAATATGATTAATCCATCATTTAAAAAATTATCAGAAATAAACAATAGTAGATATGCACTTTGTGTAATGGTAAGTAAAAGAGCAAGAATGTTAATAGATGGCAAAGACACAAAACTAAAGAAAGCAAAAGCTCAACCAGTTACTACAGCTTTAGAAGAAGTTATGGAAAAAAAGGTTTGGGAAAACAAATCAAATGAGTAAAAATATTCTTTTAGGTGTTACTGGAGGAATTGCTATTTACAAGGTTGTAGATGTTGTAAGTAGACTAAAAAAACTTGACTATAATATCAAAATAATTATGACTGATTCAGCTTGTGAATTTGTAAGTCCAATGACTTTTGAAACAATTGGCAAATGCGATGTTAAAAACAAAATGTTTCATAATAATTCACACAAGGTTGTTGAACATATAGAGCTTGCAAAATGGGCGGATTTGTTTTTGATTGCACCTGCTAGTGCAAATACTATGGCTAAAATAAATTATGGTATCGCAGACGATTTGTTATCATCTACTGCGCTAGCATATACCAAGCCAATAATGTTTTGTGTAAGTATGAATACCAATATGTTGAATAATCCTGCGACACAAAAAAACATAGAAGATTTGAAACAAAAAAAACACTTAATTGTAGATTCAAATAGTGGAATGCTAGCTTGTAATACAAAAGGAAACGGAAGATTAAAAGAACCTTGGGAAATTGTTGAAGAAGTTGAAAAATACTTTTGCGAAAAAGATTTACAAGGTAAGAAAATTTTGATTACTGCAGGAGCAACAGTTGAAAGAATTGATCCTGTACGATATATAACGAATGATTCCAGTGGGAAAATGGGATATTCGATTGCTAAGAAAGCTTTTATGAGAGGAGCCGATGTAACAATTATTTCTGGGAAAACAACGGCAGAAAATCCATATGGTATTGAAAACATAAAAGTGGAGTCTGCAATTGAAATGAAAGAAAAAATAGAAAGTTATATTGGCGACTTTGACTGTTTAATTATGGCGGCAGCTGTAAGTGATTTTAAAGTAAAGAACAGAAAAGATTTAAAAATAAAAAAACAAGATGGCATTAATTCTTTAGAATTAGAAGAAAACCCAGATATTTTAAAATCATTAAATAAAAAAGATAATCAAATCTTTATTGGATTTGCCGCAGAAACAAATAATTTATTAGAAAATGCTAAGAAAAAGTTAGATAAAAAAAATCTAGATTTTATAGTATTAAACGATGTATCAAAAAAAGACATCGGATTTAATTCAGAATATAATAAGGTAACTGTAATCAGTAGAGATAATATATTAGAAATTGATAAGGACACAAAGTTAAATATCGCAGATAAGATATTGGATTTGATAAAGTAGGTAAACATGTATATTGATGTTATTTTTAGAAACAAATCAAAGATGACTAACAGACTATACTCATATTATTCAAGTGAAGATGTCGAAGTTGGAATGAGAGTAATAGTTCCTTTTGGTAAATCAAATATTAACAAATTAGCATTAGTGGTTAGAATTAATGATAACCCTAAACGAGATATTGATTACAAAGAAATAATATCAGTAATAGATTTAAATCCTATTGTCACACAAGAATCAATTGATATGGCTTTTTTCATGGTAGATAAGTATTTAAGCGATTATAGCTCCGCCTTTCAAACTATTTTGCCACCTGGAAACTTTGAAGAATTAAAAGAATATTTCACTGCAAATGATAAACTACTGAATGTAGATGAAGATTTGTACAATATTCTTAAAACCAAGAAAGAA
>NZ_JAGYZD010000101.1 GCF_018371055.1 Finegoldia magna
TTTTTCTAATGATGAAAATTATGAAGTTTCAGAATGTTCTACAATTGAAGATGCACTTGAAAAACTAAAAAAAGGTTACTATGATTTTTTGCTTAGTGACATGAATTTTTCGGATGGTACAGGCTTAGATTTCAAAAAAGAAATTAGCAAATTATATTCCATTCCGACAATTTTTGTTAGTGACGAATCAGATGATATGAAAAAAATCTTAGCGTTGGAATATGGCGCAGATGATTATGTAGTTTATCCATTTAATATGCTTGAGTTAAAAGCAAGAATTAGAGCAGTTCTCAGAAGAACGAAATCAGATTTAGTAAATGAGCATAATAAAACAAGCATAATACAAATTGGTGAATTTGAATTTAATTTAATATCAAGAACTGTAAAAAGATATGGTCAATATATAGAATTAACAGGAAGAGAATTTGAATTGCTATATGCACTTGTTTCTAATAAAGATAAGGTTCTTTCAAGAAAGGAATTGGCTGCGAAATTATGGGAAGATGCACAGTCTCATATCAGGACTGTTGATGTTCACATTAAAAGATTAAGAGAAAAAATCAAAGATAACGAATCATTAATAATTAGGACAAAATGGGGAGAAGGATATTACTTCTCATCAAATACAAAAGTTTAAACTGCTTTTAAAAAAGCAGTTTAATTATTTATGGAGGAAATATGTATCAAACAGATATACCAAAAAAAGAGCAATTAATGGCAAATATAATCACAAATGTAGGAGAAATAAAAATTTGTTTGTTTGAAAATGATGCTCCAAATTGTGTGGAAAATTTTGTAACTCATGCACAAGAAGGATATTATGATGGAACTATTTTTCATAGAGTCATTAAAGATTTTATGATTCAAGGAGGAGATCCACAAGGAACAGGCTATGGCGGAGAAAGCATTTGGGAAAAGCCTTTTGAAGATGAATTTTCTGATAATTTAAAAAATATAAGAGGAGCTTTATCTATGGCTAATTCTGGACCGAACACTAATGGATCTCAATTTTTCATAGTTCAAAATACTTCAATTAGAAAAGATTATATTAAATATCTTGATGAATGTGTTTTGAACGAAGAACAAAAAGAATACTATAAAAATAATGGGGGATGTTTTTGGTTAGATGGAAAACATTCTGTATTCGGTCAAGTTTATAGTGGAATGGATATTGTAGACAAAATTGCTAACGTAGATACTGACTTTTCAGATAAACCGTTGGATGATATTATTATTCAATCAATAGAGATTTCAAGGAATTAGTATGCATCAATATAGAGGCAAATTAATAGTGCATACTGGATCTATGTTTTCCGGAAAAACATCTAGTCTATGGAAAGAAGTGAATAGGTTTAAAATCGCTAAGTACAATGTAGTTGTGTTTAAACCAAAGATGGATTCCAGATATTCTAAGGAAAAAGTAGTAACACATGATAAAAACGAAATTGAAGCAATAAATGTCGATAACATTGACGATATAGTTGAATATACAAAAACTCATGATGTAAATGTCATTGCTATAGATGAAGTGCAATTTATTAATTCAAAAGCAGATCATTTTGTAAAACAAATTAACTATCTTTTGGAAAAAGGATTCACAATTATTGCTGCTGGACTTGACATGGACTATAAAGCCAAGCCATTTCAACTTGTTAAGGAATTATTGCCTATATGTGATTACGTCGAAAAACACCACGCTGTGTGCGCTGTGTGTGGAAATGATGCATGGGTAAGTTATCGTATATCAGACGATAAAAACAGAATACAGTTGGGTGCTAGTGAGGCATATATGCCATTATGTAGAAAACACTATATTGAAAAAATGAATGAAAAGAAGCTAACAGAACTACAAACAACATATTTAGATAAAGATAAAAAAAATAAAAACACAATTTAGTTATACTAAATTGTGTTTTTTCTATTCTGGATAGATTAAATTTTCTGTTTTAATAGAATTTAGAACCTTCAAGTACTTATCAGAGTAGAATTTTGCCATATTTAAATTCATATCTGAATAGTTGCCACAGTCCTTTGCTGATTGACCAGGTATATCACCTTCGTAATTGGATATGAATTCAAAGAGTTCTTTAACTAAGTCTACGATATCTTCAGATTTTCTATCTCCGGTTAAGATTAGATAAAAGCCTGTTCTACAACCCATAGGTCCAAAATAGATAACTTCATTTTCAAGTTTATTTCTTAAAAATGTAGCTCCTAAATGTTCTATTGCGTGAACTTCTGCTGTGTTCATAACAGGTTCTCTGTTAGGTGCAGTTATTCTCAAATCAAAAGTAGTTAATACTTCATTGTTTAAATAATCTTTTCTTGATACATAAATTCCTGGTAATAATTTTAAGTGATTAATTTTAAAACTTTCTATTTTATTCATATTTCCTCCTAAATGAAATTCAATGGATCTTTTTGAATTGATGAAGATATAATCAATCCAATTGATATTAAGTTGATAATTTGAAATGTTCCACCATAACTAAAAAATGGCAATGGAATACCGGTTATAGGCATTACACCAATAGTCATTCCAATATTTTCAAATATGTGGAATAAAAACATCGCTGCAAATCCAATTGTCAATAATTTAGAGTATAAATTATCTGAGTTTTGAGTAATAACCACACATCTATAAAGCATTAGGGCATATAATAAAATCAATATAAATCCACCGATAAATCCAAATTCTTCAACTAATACCGCAAAAATAAAATCTGTTTGCTTTTCAGGAATAAAATTATATTGACTTTGTACTCCGTTTAAGAAACCTTCACCAGTCAATTTTCCTGATCCTATTGCTATTTTACCTTGAAGGGCTTGCCATCCAGTGTTTGATAAATCTCTTTCAGGATGAACAAAATTTAATATTCTATCTCTTTGAAATTGATCTAGCCTCAAGTATAAAAAAGGTAAACTAACTATTCCTAAGACAATTGCTCCTATTAAATATTTCCAATCAATTCCAGCTGTGAATAACATTACTATTATTATAAATGTATACACCATTGCTGTTCCTGCGTCTGGTTGTTTTAAAATTAGAGCTACAGGAATAAAAGCAAAAAATAGTATTTTTAATAAAGTTTTGGGATTATTCAGGCTGTTCTTGTTAGATTCAATAATATTTGCAAGTGAAATAATAAGAACTATCTTCATTATTTCAGAAGGTTGAAAATTTATTGGTCCAAACTTAAACCAACTTCTTGCGCCCCATTCATCACCAACACCAAAAAATAAAACTAAAACTAGTAAAACATTGCAAATTATGTACATTGGAATGTTAAGTTTTTTTATTATGTGGTTGTCTAGTGAAATTATAAAAAAAACAACAATTATTCCTATAATTGTAGCTATTAATTGTTTTCTGAAATAATGATTCGAAAGACTTGACCCAGCGCTATATAATACTACAAGACCGTAAATAACAAGTATTAAAACACTGATAATAAGAGTTTTATCTATTTTTGATATATTTTTTTTGTTAATATTAAACATGTCTCACTTCCTCATCTAGTATTATAACATATTAAATATGAAGGTGTGATATAATAATGACTTGGAGGTAATTATGAACAGAATAGGGTGCCATTTATCTACATCAAAAGGACTTCACAAAACTATAGAACAATGCTCACAAATAAATGCTGACACTTTTCAATTCTTTCCACGTAATCCAAGAGGATCTAAGTCTAGATTAATTCCTGATAAAGAAATAGAAAAATTTTTGGAGCTTAGGAAAACCCATGATATAAATAATATTGTGTGTCATGGAGCATATACAATGAATTTATGTAGTGATAGAGAAGATTTAAGAGAATTGGCGATTCAGCTTATAAATGAAGATATGAAAAAAATTCAAAATTTGAAAATTGATAAGTATGTTCTTCATCCAGGAAGTCATAAAAATCAAGGCATTGAGAAAGGACTTAATTTAATTGTAGAAGGCTTGAATCAAATAGATGTTTCAAATGGTCAGATGATATGTATAGAAACTATGAGTGGAAAAGGTAGTGAACTTGGATGTGATTTAAACCAAATTGCATATATTATTAGTAATGCAAGTATTCCCTTGTATGTTTGTATAGATACTTGCCATTTATTTAGTTCTGGAATTAGACTGGATAGTTTTGATGATTATCTTGATGAATTTGATAAGTTAATTGGTATTGAGAAAATAAAAGTAATTCATTGCAATGATTCTATAATGCCATTTGGAGCAAATAAAGATAGACATGAAAAGTTTGGTAAGGGATTGATTGGAGAATCAGACCTTTTTAATGTAATCTTTAATGAAAGGTTAGAGGGCAGACCAATAATACTGGAAACGCCTAACGACTTAGATGGATATAAAATTGAAATTGAAGAATTAAGGAGAAAGTTTCATGAGTTACGAGAAAATTAATAAAATTTTGGATGATTTAGATAGCTTATATCCTAATGCAAAAGCAGGTTTAGATTTTACTACTCCGTTCGAATTATTAATTGCCACTATTTTATCAGCGCAATGTACAGATGTTAGGGTTAATAAAGTTACAGCTGTTTTATTTAAAGAGCACAATACCCCTAAAACAATATTAGACTTAGGAGTAGATGGATTAGCAAAATACATCAAAAGTTGTGGACTATACAAGACAAAATCAAAAAATATCATTAATACATGTAATGTTTTATATCATGATTATGACTCAAAAGTTCCAGATACTATTGATGAATTAATGAAATTACCAGGAGTTGGTAGAAAAACCGCAAATGTAGTTGTAAGCAACGCATTTGGAACACCAGCTATAGCTGTGGATACTCATGTTTTTAGAGTAACTAACAGAATTGGAATTGTAAATGAAAAAGATGTATTGAGTACTGAAAAGGCGTTGATGCAAGAAATACCAAGAGATAGATGGTCAAAAAGTCATCACTTATTTATTTGGCATGGCAGAAATCTATGCAAGGCTAGAAATCCAAGATGTGAAGAATGTATATTGAACGACAGATGTAAATTTTACAACTCTTAATTAAAAAAAACTATTGACAGATATCTTTTTTGATGTTATTATAGTGAAAATAAATCAAAGGAGATAGTTATGTTAAAAAATAGAAATTTAATTAACGCAGATGATTTTAATGTAGAAGAGATAAACGAAATATTGAATTTAGCAGAAGAAATTATAAAGAGTCCTTCTGATTTTTCTAATTTGTGTAATGGAAAAATCTTAGGGACTCTTTTTTTTGAGCCTTCAACAAGAACAAGATTAAGTTTTGAATCAGCAATACATAGATTAGGTGGAGATTGCATAGGCTTTTCAGAAAGTGCAAGTTCATCGACATCAAAGGGTGAGTCTTTGGCTGATACAATAAGAACAGTGTCAAATTATACAGATATAATTGCGATGAGAAACCCAAAAGAAGGTTCGGCAGTTTTAGCTAGTTCTTATGCAGAAGTTCCATTGATAAATGCAGGTGATGGTGGACATCAACATCCAACTCAAACTTTGACAGATTTATTGACAATTTGGATGACTAAAAAAAGATTGGACAACATGACAATAGGATTGTGTGGGGATTTGAAATTTGGTAGAACAGTCCATTCTTTGATAAAAGCTATGTCAAGATATGAGAACAACAAGTTCGTCTTAATATCTCCTGAAGAACTTCAAGTGCCTGATTATATTAAGATATTTTTAAAATCAAAGAATATAGAATTCAAAGAAGTTGAAAAAATGGAAGATGTAATCGGTGAATTAGATGTTTTATACATGACTAGAGTTCAACGTGAAAGATTCTTCAATGAAGCAGATTATGTTAGATTGAAAGATTCATATATCTTAGATAATGATAAAATGAAATTAGCTACAGAAGATTTAGCTGTTCTTCATCCATTGCCAAGAGTAAATGAAATAGCTACAGAAGTTGATAGCGATCCAAGAGCAGTTTATTTTAAGCAAGTTAGATACGGTGTAATTGTTAGA
>NZ_JAGYZD010000102.1 GCF_018371055.1 Finegoldia magna
CTTGGTGATTTTTTGGTATAACCTAAGAACGCCTACCCGCATAGCGGGTAGTTTATTGTTTCGTTCGCATGCGAACTCAACTGACTAAAGTCATCAATTACAAAATTATCGGAGCATGTGCCCCGATAATTCTATTTTGTATCTATTAATAAATCTTTTGGACTTTTTCTAAGAATATTCGTTGATGAAATAATCAATGAAACAAGCAACACAATTGTCATAAAGATTACTACATATACCAAGGCTTTTGATGAGATGTTAATGTCTAAACTTGTCAATGTCTTATTGAATCCATCTACTTCTGCTCCACTTCCAAGCCCAGTTGAAGCTGATTGCTTGGCGATTTTATCTGCTATATTTCCTGTTACTTTTTGTAGTATGTTGTTGCCGATTTTATCTCCCGCAAATCTAGTCAAGAAGAATGAACCGACGTAAGCTGGAATAGCAACTAGCAATAATTCAGTAACAAATTGTCCAAATATTTTTGCCTTGGACATTCCTATCGATAATAATACAGCTATTTCTTTCTTTCTAGCATTCATCCATAAGAATAATAATAAAGCTACTACTAATCCTGCAAATGCAAGTGATCCTACAAATAACTTATCGGCTATTGCATATATTCTACTGATTGATTCTTGTAATGCTGGATAATTTGATGAGCTTTTTATTAAATTATATTCTTGCCAATTAATATCAAGTTTGCTAAGGTTTTTCATGACATCTTCAAGTTTTTTGTTTCCCTTTACAAAGAATGTTGCATCTTGATAAACTGCCGTATCTTCAGTGTTACCGTATACTTTAGCTGCTGTATTCAAATCGGTAATTAATGTGTTTTCATACAATTCTTGTGCGGCGCTCACACCTCCGTTATTATGTCCATCAAATAAACCTTTAATCGTAACTTCTACTGTTTCATTGGCTTGTTTTTCATTATCTGCGTCAAACAAATTAGATTTTAATTTTAATTTGTCGCCTATTTTCAGATTATTTTTGGCCGCCAAATCTTTGTGCATAAGAATCTTATTCTTATCATCATTTTTCAGATGTTCACCTTCAACCAGTTTGTATGCTCCAGATACAAATTTTGTTTCCTTAGACGATTCATTAACACCAGTCAACATTACAGTGCTTTTGAAATTTTTCGCACGTTCTGGTGATTGATTGGCCAAAGTTTCTTGTGTTTCAATTATATTCAATCCGTCCAAATCAGCCACGCTATTTATTCTTTTTACATAGCTTTCAATATCAGGTGACTCTGTAATTTTTTTGATGTCTTGTCCTTTGACATTTCCACCTCCTCTTGGTGTTCCTGGATTGACTTGTCTGTTGATTTCCATTGAAAAACTATTGGTAATATTGCCAAATGTTTTTTCAGATGCTTTATCAGTAGCATCTTTTATTGATAAACTAATCAAGCTCAAAGCCGACATCAACATTATTACCACTAGAATTATTATTGATTTGAGACTTTTTCGTGTTACATAAGCAAATGCGTTTTTTATCATAATTTCCTCCCTAAATATTGTCAACTACTTCTTGTAGTTTTTTATCTTTCAATTCAAGAACAATATCTGCCGCTTTCGCCACTTCTTTACTATGAGTAACAACTATAACGCATTTGTTTCTTTCCATTGCAAGTTTTTTCAAGATATCGATGATTTCACCGGCTGTTACATCATCCAAGTTTCCTGTAGGCTCATCTGCCAATATTATTGGAGCTTCTGAAACCAAAGCCCTTGCAATTGCAACTCTTTGTTGTTGTCCACCAGATAGTTTCATAACATTTCTTCTTGTTTGACTTTTATCCAATCCCAGTTCCAATAATATATCTTCAGTTGCATTTTTGTTCACTAATCTTATATTTTCAAGAGGAGTCAAATAATCTATTAAGTTATAGTTTTGAAAAACTAATGATATGTTGTTTTTTCTGTGATAACTGTGTCCTTTTTCTTCGATGTTATTATTCTTGAATAAGATTTGACCTGAATCTGGTGAATCTAATCCCGCTAATAAAGATAACAGCGTTGATTTACCAGTTCCTGACTTTCCAATTATTGCGTAGAATTTCCCTTGTTCAAATCCTCTGTTAACTAATGACAAAACTTCCTCATTTGAACTTGAATAACTGTATGATACGTTTTTGATTTCTAAAATATTCATTTTATATCTCCTAACTTATTTGTGATAATATTTGTTTTGGTTTTTTGATTAATATTATTCCAGATGCGATAATCACAGAAACTGCGATTATTATTAAAAGCAATCCGTAGCTTTTTATAAATACTTCTATTTTATCGGATAGTTTTGTAATTAATAAGCTTTTTGCAAATGATGCATTTTCTGATTTGGTTATTCCTGATACTATTTGTTTCATGATAAAATACCCGCTAATATAGGATAACAGTGCTGCAGGAACGGATACGAATACAAGCTCCATGATGAATTGCCCTATGATTTTAGCTTTACTAACTCCAATTGATAAAAGTATTCCTATTTCGTAAATTCTTTCTCTTAACCATAAGATTAAAATCAACGATAAAACTACAAGTCCTGCAATCATTATGGAATATGTCATCATTTGTATGATGTGCTTTACTCCGTTTATAGAATCAATAGCTTCTTTGAATGCATTGTCATCTTTTTCAATTATATACTGAGATAAGTTGTTGGTTTGATTTTTAATTTGATTTATTACATTGTTCATTGAATCTGAATTTTGAGTATATACGGAAATTTTGTTGACAATTTTATCTTGATTTTTTAAATTCAATGAATTTTGAGCTGAATTATAATTTACAAACATAGAATTTTCACTAAAATCAGATGATAACCCTGTATATTTTTCTTGTTTTTTACCCGAAAATATTCCAACTATTTCATACTGTGTTTCTTTATTATTATCACCATTTCCATTCATATTCATGAATTTAAGACCAATCTTATCGTTAAGTTTAAGTTTGTTTTTCTTAGCAAATTCTTCATGGACAAGAATTTTATTCATATCATCTAGATTAAGATTTCTACCTTTTTTGATACTTAATACGTTACTTGTGAACAAATTATTACGCTTTTGATTTGTCATAGCATCTATTGAAACCAAGTTCTTCATATTATCAGACAAATCTTCTCTCATAACTTTTTGTTGACTCTCTACGACATTACTATTAGTAAGATTAGCAAATCCCTCATAGTGATATGAAATTTCTTTAATTCCTTTGATGTTTTGAATTTTTTCGAAGTCTTTTATTTTAAAATAACCATTTTTATCCTTTTTGGTTATTGAAATAGATGAATTTGAATTATCATATAGTGATTTCTCCAAACTTTTCTGCGATTTGGATATACTTAAACAGGCATACAAGCAAGATAGAACAAGTGTTAGTATAATCAACATTATCATCGTTCTATTTCTTTTTCTAGTTATATAAGCTATTGCATTTTTTATCATATATTTCTCCCTTGTTTTCATTATATTTATATATTACAAAAGTTTTATGAAATGTATATGAAATTCATAGCAATAAAAAAAGACGACAGAATTAAATTCTATCGCCTGATAATTTAATTAATAAATTTTTGATCCTGCCGGAATATTTGAATCTAACATTATAAGATTCAATACTTCTTCTCCATCATATTCGCAGATTGCAGATAAAAGCATTCCACAAGATTCTTCACCCATCATTTTTCTTGGTGGTAAGTTTGTGATTGCAAGTAATGTCTTACCTACTAAGTCTTCTGCGCTGTAGTAGTTTTTAATTCCTGATAATATGATTCTGTCTTTTCCAGATCCATCATTCAATGTGAATTTTAATAATTTCTTGGATTTTGGAACTTCTTCACAAGATTTTACTTTTACTACTCTGAAATCAGATTCTGAGAATTTTTCAAAATCTACAAAATCTTCAAATAATGGTTCAACTTTCACTTTTGATAAGTCCAATTTCTTAGCTTTTGTATTATCTTCGCCATCTTTTGAATTGCTAGAAGAATTATTTCCAACTGGCTTCATTGTTGGGAAAATCCCCTCTACTTTAGATAATTGTCTAAATCTCTATAAAAGTCTATTTTATGGTACTTTTCCATTTACGACAATTTGCTAACTCTCTATAAGTGCCTATAGATTTCTAGCAAATTGTCGTAAATTTGTCGTAAGCTGTCGTAAATTCTAAAATATAAATTTCATCGCTTTTTCAAATTCTCCCATCTGTTCTATCTTAAAATCTTCTGTTGCATCTACATATATATCCATTGTTGTACTAATATCAGAATGACCTAGAATAGACTGCATTGCTTTTGTATTTATATTTTGTTCATTAAGCCTTGTAGTAAAGGTGTGTCTGAAAATGTGATTGCTTAAATGTGGAACTAATAGAATATCATTAGAGCTCGATTTATTTTTATCCATTATACTTAAATTGCAATCTCTAACAATTCTTCTTAAAGCTTTATTAAGTGTTCCATTATTGTGAACCTTTCCGAACCTATTTAAAAATACAAAGTCTTTAAATCCATCGATTGAATCACAACATTCGATTCCAAAAGTCTTTTGTAACTCTCTTTCCATAAGAAAAGCATCTTTTACTTTTTGAACCATAGGAATACTTCGCTTACCTGATACTGTCTTCGGTGTATTAATAGCATATCTATTGTTTAATCCTTTACCTTTACTATAATATACCAAAGTCCTATTTACATTTATAAGACCATTATCAAAATCTAGATCGTCCCATTGCAATCCTGTAACTTCTCCAACTCTCATTCCTGTCCAAAGCATAACAATGAATATTGGATACCATTTTTTATATTCATCACTATTAGATAAATATTCTTCAAATAGCACTTGTTCTTCTATTGTCATGGCTTTTTTCTTCAGAGATTCATTTCGATAAGCTACTTTCAATTCCTTCAAAGCATTGTCAGATGGATTAAATCTTATATATTCGTCATCCACTGCTAATTCTAAAACCTGATGTAAGACAGTATGAACACAATCTATGGTAGAAACCATCAATCCCTGATCTTCCTTTAATCTGTTATAAAAACTTCTAACATCAGATCTTTTAATATCAGATAGTTTAATGCGACCAAAAGTCGGTTCGACAAATTGTTGATACATATAGATGTAATTTTTAAAGGTATTATCTTTTAAACCTCTTTTTACCTTTGTCCATAGCTTAAAAGTATCATTTACAGATAAGCTACTTCCTTCGTTGTTGATTCCATCTATAGTATTGCGTAAAATATCTAATTCCTTTTCTCTTAATTCTTTTAGAGTTTTCGCATAGATAGATTTTCTACGACCTATTTTGTCTTGCCACTTAAATTCATAAGTGCCATTTGATCTTTGATATTCACCGTCTTTTAAAACAACCCCTTTACTATCTTTGCGTCTTTTTACCATAAAAATTCTCCTTTTTTGATAAAAGACACGCTATAATTATTATACCGCATTAAGCGTGTTTTATATATAGTTTTAGATTAAATAGAGAACTGTCTATTTAAATATTCTTCCATTAACTTTTTCTTAATAAGACGCTTACTACCATTAAATAATACAAAATCGCAATCATTTTCATCCGTTAATTGTCTAACTTTATCTTGACCAATATTAAAATATTCAGATGCTTCTTTTAATGTTAGAAATGCTTTTTCACAAACACGAACTACTTTTATATTTTCATTAATCATAAATCCTCCAAATAATATATTTAAAATATTTATTTTAATATTTTTAAAGTTTTTTGACATTGACAAGTGCATTGGATTAGCAACATAGGAATCTCACCTCCGCCTCTGTTCAGGATGAGCCGGCTTCAACCTTAGAAGTATCATTATCCTCATTTTCTTCATAGCGAATA
>NZ_JAGYZD010000103.1 GCF_018371055.1 Finegoldia magna
CCAGAAAATAAATTCCAGGGATATTAACAAATCTAAATCAAATTATTTTCTTTTAACATTAATTCGATATCAGTGTCTTCTATTTTCTTTCCAATACTATGAGCTAACAATTTTGGAATTGGTAGGTCAGGTTTTTCGTAATCATTAAGTGCACTAACTGCATTTAATAAATATCTCAAATCGTATCTTGAAGCGTAAACTTCTGGAATTCCCTTTTCAACATGACACAATGCATATACAGCTTCCATTGCTGTTCTTCCAGAATATTCTGTAGTAAATACAGTATCTCTGCCAGGTTTGTCCAGTGTTTCTGCAAATTGTCCAAGGAATGCAAAGTTCACAGCTCCTTTAGGAACAACGTAAGGTCTGTCGCCAAATTCACGAGGTTCAAAATGACTTGTAATATATGGCATCATTACAGGAATTGCTGAACAATCTTGTGATAATTGATCGATTTCTGCTTCAGGAACACCTATATGATATAACCATTCTTTTGTGATTTCTTTTCCTGTACAATCTCTCATAGTTTTTTTGATATAATTTCCGTCTTTGTCAGTAAATAATCCGTAAACCCAAACGCAAATATCTTCTTTTGGTTGACCAACATATTGTGGTTGTCTGTTAATCGTCCAGCTCATCAACCAATTTGAATCCTTAACAGTTACGATACCACCTGTAACTACTTTTCCTGTGTAAGGATTTCTCTTAGTAATATTTTCGATATAGTCGATAACTTTACCACCATGAACAGTTACAGTACAAGATTCCCAGTTAGTTCTTTCAACATTTTTACAGAATTTGTCAGGTTTGCCGAATTCATCTGATTTTAATGCTATATTCCTCCATAAATCCCAGCTTCCGCCAAGATCAGCACTCAAAGTTGCTGCAGTCTCATCGTCACCGTAGCTTGATGATTCAGTCATTGATCCATTAGTTATAAACACCAAATCATTTTCAGTTAAATCAATTGATTTGTCTTCACCTTTACTTGATTCCATTACCAATTTTGTAGCAACTTTCTTATCAGCAGTTATATCAAAATCAACATCTTTTACAGTGATTCCGTATTCAAATTTAACACCTTTTTCTTCTAACCATTTAACTATCGGTTTAACGATAGATTCGTATTGGTCGTATTGAGTAAATTGAAGAGCTGAAAGTGTAGGAAGTCCTCCAACATGGTGGATAAATCTGTTCAAATACAATTTCATTTCCAAAGCACTATTCCAGTTTTGGAACGCAAACATTGATCTCCACAAAATCCAGAAATCACTATTCAAAGTTTCTTCTGAGAAAACTTCATCAATTTGTTTGTTTTGTAAGATTTCATCTTTTGTAATTGTAAGCTCTGCAATTTCCTTCAAAGCTTTGTCTGATAAGTTGAATTTTTCTTCATCATATCTTTTACCATTTTCATGAGTTATACGACATTTACTGAAATTTGGATCGTCTAAGTTAGTGTAGAAGAAATGATCTAGTATTGATTCCTCTGGATTTTCAGATGATGGAACCGCACTGTACAAGTCCCACAAAATTTCAAAATGGTGACCCATTTCTCTACCACCTCTGGCAACATATCCTCTGTGTTCAGCCTTAAATTCTCCATCCAAACTTCCACCAGGCAATTCTAATTGTTCAATAAAAGTAATATTTTCGCCTTTCATGTGAGCATCTTTTACTAAAAATCCACCCGCAGCCAATGCAGCAATACCAGTACCTATAATGTAGGCTTTTTTATCATCTATATCTTTTGGCTTTCTTGCGTGAACTAAAGAGTGATAATTTCCATTAACAAACTTTACTCTTTCATCATAACTATTATTCATTAAATAACATCTCCTTTTCTTTATAAGAAAATTTTAAGCTGGTGGAATCATCAGTTCAAATCTCTTACATTTTTTATATACCCACTTTTTTAAATTATCTAACACTTTTCTCTATATTATTTTATTGTTTTTTTCTTAGAAATATTTATCAACCATAAAAACATTTACATTCAATAAAAATATGATAAAATGATTTTAGAGGTGAAAAAATGAAATTTACAGAATACAAATACACTAGACCTAACTTCGAAGAAGACAAGAAAAAGGTCGAAGATTTTATCAAAAGATTTAACGATTCCACAACTTCCGAAGAACAAATCAAAATCATGGAAGAAATGGACAAATACAAGAAAACATTAAGCACTAATGTAAACCTTGCCTACATTCGTCACACGATTGATACTAACGATGAATTCTACAAAGAAGAACAAGATTTCTTAGATGAATACATGCCACATTATTCAGTGCTTGACACTAAAATGTACGAAGCAATCGACAACTCCAAATTCAAAGACGATTTGGTTGAACATTTTGGACAACATTTGTTTGATTTAATAAGCTGTCAATTGATTTTTAATGAAAAAGCAGTTCCTTTTAAGCAAAAAGAAAACCAATTAACTACAAAATACAACAAACTAATCGCATCTGCACAAATCGAATTTGACAATAAAACATTGACATTGTCACAAATGGCTCCTTACACACAATCAAAAGATCGTGATGAAAGAAAAGCTGCCACAAGAAAAATCTCAGAATTTTTCGCAGAACATGAAAAAGAAATCGACGATATTTACGATGAAATGGTTCACGTTAGAACAGATATGGCTAAAGCTTTAGGATTTGATTCATACATTGAATACCAATACAAATCATTAATGAGAACTGATTATGACAAGAATGATGTTGCAAAATACAGAGAATTTGTCAAAAAATACGTAACACCAGTTTATCTTGAATTGAGAAAGAAACAATCTAAGAGAATTGGCATTGAAGACATGAAAGCTTACGATAACAACGTAATGTTCACTGATGGTAACGCAAAACCTCACGGAGAAAAAGACTTCTTGGTAGATAAGGCTAAGAAAATGTACTCAGAATTGTCACCAGAAACTAAAAAATTCTTCGATTTTATGTATGAAAGAGAATTATTCGATTTGGAAAGCAAAAAAGGTAAAGAAGGCGGCGGATATTGTACTACAATTGAAGATTATGAATCTCCATTCATCTTCGCAAACTTCAACGGAACTACTCACGATGTCGAAGTAATGACTCACGAAGCTGGTCATGCATTCCAATCTTATACTTCAATGGACGGAAGAATTTTCGAATACATCTGGCCAACATTTGAAGCATGTGAAATCCATTCAATGAGTATGGAATTTTTAACATGGCCATGGATGGAATTGTTCTTCGAAGAAGAAACTAACAAATTCAAATTCTCTCACTTAGATGGAGCTATCAGTTTCATTCCTTACGGTGTAACTATCGACCATTTCCAACACTTCGTATACGAAAATCCTGATTGCACTCCTGAAGAAAGAAAAGCAAAATACCACGAAATAGAATTGATGTATCGTCCAAACTTGGATTATGATGATGAATTCTTAGAAAAAGGAACTTGGTGGTACAGACAAGGTCACATCTTCAATAACCCATTCTATTACATTGATTACACATTGGCACAAGTTTGCGCATTCCAATTCTTATTGAAATCAAGAAAGAACCGTGAAGAAGCATTCAAAGATTACCTTGAAATCTGTAAAGTTGGTGGAAGCCAATCATTCTTCGGAATAATGAAAGCTGGTAACATCAAAAACCCAATGAACGATGGAGTTCTTGAAGAAATCCTTCCACAATTATTGGAAATATTAGACGAAATAGAAAAAGAATTATAAAATTTGAGAGTGGACATAGTCCACTCTTTTTTGAATATAAGAATTGTTTTTTTTATAAAACGTTATATAATTAAATTAAATAAAAAGTTTGGAGGCTTTTATGAAACGTAGCAAATTATTTGTAATTTTTTTATGCACTGTAATGATGTTCTCATTCACAATGTGCAAACATCAATCTATGAATACTTACAATCCGTATTCTGAAAGATACGGCATAAGTTCTGATGAAGACTTAAAAAAGGCTATGCAGTCCATGAAAGAAAACGAAGATTATCCAATTTACAAGGATGGTCAAGAAGAATCCAAAATTCACAGACAATATCTATTGGATTTGTATGAGAAAAATGATTTGTCTGCGATAAAAACCTACATCGATAACAATAAATTAATATTAGGAAAGAATTAGAAAAAGACACTCTATTTTTGAACTGACCTCCTTAAGTTAGTTTTTAGGTCTAACTTTTGGGAGTCAGTTCATTTTATGAGTGCCTTTTAAAATATATCTGATATTACCGATCTTATGCTATCAAATTGTTTGATTTCAAGATCGTATTTTTGTGTTAGTTTTGTGTTTTGTGAGATATAAACTTTTTTGTATCCCAATCTTTCGATTTCTTTTAATCTGGTTTCGATTTGTGGGACTCTTTTGATTTCTCCTGTTAATCCGACTTCTCCAATGAACACAACATCAGATGGAATTGGTTTGTTCATAAGTGATGATGCAATCGCCATTATTATGGACAAATTCACGGATTGTTCTTGGATTTTGATTCCTCCTGTGGTTTTGATGATGACATTTTTGTCATACATATTCATCCCTGCGCGTTCTTCCAATATAGAAATGAGCGTATTCAATTGGTCCTTGCGAAGGCTATCCCCTATTCTTTGAGGATACGGTGTGAATGATTTGGACACCAATGCTTCAACTTCGACAACCAAAATTCGTGACCCTTCTTTTATTACAGAAAGCGCTGCACCATTTACATCTTTTTTTCTTTTTGTGACGAAATAATCTGACGCATCGGTGATTTCCTTTATTCCATCTTCTTGCATATTAAACAATCCAATCTCTCCAGTTCGACCGAATCTGTTTTTCGTCGTTGTCAACAATCTCAATGGATCGTCACTTTCACCTTCCAAATAAAGCACAGTATCTACCAAGTGTTCAAGCGTTCTGAGTCCTGCCATTTCGTCTGATTTTGTCATGTGTCCAATCATAATCGCAAGAGTTGGTTTTTCGGGATTTTTGCAGATTTCTACAATTTTATTCGCACATTCTACAGTTTGCACAGGAGAACCTGGACGTGAAGTGTATTCACTAAGCTGGAATGTTTGAATACTATCCAAGAAAATCACATCCGGTTTTATTTTGTGAATAGAACCCAAAGCGTTGTCCATGCTTGTCGTTGAAATTAACCAAATATTTTCTGGGATTTTATCCATAGTTCTCATCGCTCTTTGTTTGATTTGAGATGTGGATTCTTCTCCAGAAATGTAGAGAACTTTTATATTTTTAGAAGCCAAATCATTTGCTAGTTCAAGTAGCAAAGTCGATTTTCCAGCTCCTGGTCTTGCAGTTAGAATTGACACGGAATCTCTGACAAGTCCTCCACCAAAAACTCTGTTTAATTCAGTAATCGACGATTGAATTCTCTCCGACGAATCTATCTTTACATCGACTAATTTAACCGCTTTTGAAGATTTGCTTGAGCTTGTCGTTGTAGTATTCGATTTTTCATCTACGATTTCTTGTTCTTGCATGGAACCCCAGCTGTTACAACTGGGGCATTTTCCTATCCACATGGCTTGCTCGTAGCCACAATTTTTGCACACGTATTTTGTTTTCTTTTTCATATTATTGTTTCACAGTCTTTTTGCTTCTTACATATCTTCTAAAGCTAACCTTGTCGTTAATCACAGTTATAGTTGTTTTCCTATTTTTGTCGATATCTCCGTTCAGGATCTTGTCGGCAAGTTCATTTTCAATATCTGTTCTGATAAGTCTTTCAAGAGGTCTTGCTCCGAATTTCTTGTCGTATCCTTTGTCTACAAGATAATCCAAGATTTTTTCGTCATATGAAATTATCAAATCATTCTT
>NZ_JAGYZD010000104.1 GCF_018371055.1 Finegoldia magna
GAACAGAAGTTATGATAATGTAGATTATGTAAACTTTACTTATTCAGATCAATATATCAATAAATTAGTTTTCTTAAAAGACTGGTATTGGTTAAATATAAAAGACAAATTCTTATAAGCAATAAAAAAACATGGATTGCAATGAATCATCGCTATCCATGTTTTGTTTTATTTTTCTAAACCTAATTCATTAATTGCTGCGTTGAGCATTTTTGAAGCTATAGGTCCTGCAGTTTTTACACCATAAGAGTTATCATCTTCTAAAATAACTGCTATCGCAAATTTTGGTTTTTTTGCCGGTGCAGCAGCGACAAACCAAGCGTGAGTACTTGTTTTATCTTTAATTTCTGCTGTACCTGATTTTGCGATTACAGATGTACTAACATTAAGTGTATCGTAACTTTCTGCAGTAGATCTCAAATAATCTTTTAAGGTTACCATATTCTTCTTATTGCCAACTTCAGATAGTAATTCTGGCTTAGTTTCTTTAATTACTTTTCCTTCTGAATCTATAATTTGACTAACCAAGTAAGGTTTCAACATTTGTCCATCATTTGCTATAGCGCTCATTGCCATAGCCATGTTCAATGGAGTTACCAAAGTTTCCCCTTGTCCAAAACTTGTCGTTGCAATATCTGCATTACTTTTTGTTTTTGTATATCCATTAACGCTTACTGCTACTGGCAAATCAAAAGGAATTTTCTTACCAATCATAAATTTTGAAGCGTTATCTTCCAAAATTTTGTTCCCCAATTTTACACCTTGCGATGCAAAATAAACATTTGATGATTTCTCAAGAGCTTTTCTCAAATCAGTTTCTCCAAAAACAGCACCATTATTATTGGAAATAGTGTATTTGTTAAACTCAATTGTACCAGTATTATCTTCTACAACTTTGTCAACTTTATCTTCATTTTCTAATATTGCATTACCAGTTATTATTTTAAAAACCGATCCCGGAGTATACATTCCTTGTGTTGCACGATTTAATAATGGAGATGTCTCCCTATTCAAAAGTTCTTGCCATTGTGATGAAACTTCGTTTGGATTATATGAAGGGAAAGTTGCCATTACATAAACTTCACCAGTTGTCGGATTCATCATTACGATTGAACCTTTCTTGCCGTCTAATAAATTGTAGGCAAGTTTTTGTAAAGTGGAATTTGTCGTCAAAACAAGATCGCTACCTTTATTGTTTGAGCTTACTATATTTCTCAATTGCGATAAAGGAGTGTCCTTGTTAATGTTTAACAATTCTTTCATATACGATTTTTCAAGACCAGCTGTACCGTAGGTTTTTGAATTGTATCCAGTTATATTTCCATAAATATCTGCATAATCAAAAAATCTATAATTTTTCCCAGATGAATCTTTCTTCGTTTCTACCAAAACATTTTTATCTCTATCATAGATTGTTCCACGTTCAACTTTATCTTCATCTACCCACAATCTTTTGTTGTATTCATTGTTTGCAATTTTGTCAGCTTTTACTATTTGAAAATAAGTCAAATACAAAACCAACAACACAAACAAAGTCATCAAGAAAGATAAAACCACAATAATTCTTTTGTTCATTTTATTTTGCATAAATATCTTCCTCTCCTTGATCAGTTGAACAGAATTGTAAAATCGCAAGGCAAATAAATGACATCGCCATTGAAGTACCACCGTAACTTACAAATGGTATAGTAATTCCTGTCAAAGGAACCAACTTCATAACACCACCGAACATAACAAGCCCTTGAATTGCAAAAATTACAGAAATTCCAAGCGCTACAATCTTGTAGAATTTATTTGATTGATACAACGAAATCTTCATTCCCCTGTAAATCAAAATCAAGAACAACATTATTACACCCATTCCTGTGAAAGTTCCCATTTCTTCGCAAATCGCAGCGAAAATAAAATCGCTTGTGACTACAGGAACTACATCCGGTCTTCCTAATCCAAGACCCGTTCCAAAAAATCCTCCACTCGCAATCGCAAACAAAGCTTGTGTGATTTGATAACCTATTCCATCGATATTCTTCCATGGATCAAGCCATGTAGACACCCTTATTCTTATATGAGAAAAAAGCATATACGCAGCCACCGCCCCAACAATCGCTATGAATAAATTTAATAAAATTAATCTGATGTCTTCTTGATTTACAATTTGGTAAACTAAGAATAATCCGTAAAAAATCATTGCAGTTCCCAAATCTTTTTGCAAGAAAAACATACCTATAAATAAATAAACAACTATCATCAAGAAATATCTTTTGATTACAGGTAGATATTTTTTGTATTTTTGCGCTGACTTTATATTTATCTTATCTAACAAATCAGTGTTGTAATCATAACTAGCAAGGAAAAATACATACAATATTTTCGTAATTTCAGACGGTTGGAAACCAACCCCGAATATGCTAATCCAGTTTCTAGCTCCGTATTTATCTTCAGCGAGAACTAGTGTCATTAGAAACATCACAACACAACCTATTAAATAAAGTGCCGTGAATTTGTACCATTTTTTGTAGCTTTTTAAAATAAAAAATGTTCCAAAAAACAATAGTATCCCAATGGTAAACCACATTATTTGCTTCAATCCTTCATAAGGGTTAAGCCTGTAAATCACGATTACACCAATACTAAAAAGCATACAAGCGATTTGTAATATATATCCATCACCTTTAGTGATTTTTGTTACGTATTTATTTGCAAAAAACATTAAAATTGTAGCAAACAAAAAGTAAGCTAAAGCTTTCGGATCTAATCCTTTTTCATTTGATCCCAAAGCTAGAAAAAAACCAAATATGTTAAACAGTAATATCAAATAAACCGGTTTAATCATCTTACTATTTACACGCATTGGTTTTAAGTTATCGATAAATTCTTTAAATCTGCTATTTTTCTTACGTTTAGTTTGCATCTTTGTCACCATTTACAAACATAAATTCAATTTGTCCGATATCTATCAAATCTTTGTCGTTAAGTCTGGCAGAATTTACTAATTTATTGCCATTTAAAAAAGTTCCATTTGCAGAATTTAAATCCTCTATATAATAATTATTCTTTTCTTTGTAAATACGTGCATGTCTCTTAGATATGAATCTATCTTTTAATGCAACTTGATTGCTGTCGTCTCTTCCTATAGTCGCTGTTCTTCCTATAAAATAATGCTCTTGTATTTTAAAAGGCAAATTTTCTTTTCTATTTATTAGTTTTAAATAAGTATTTGAACTGTAGTTCATATTGTTTGTACCTTTTATGTCCAAATAAATCATCTTGATTATGTTGAAAATAAAATAGTAAATAATTATTACAAACAAATATTTAAAAAACATAGAAATTAAATTGTATAATTTTAAATTTGGAGTAATTTGTATAGAAAAGAATGCATCCAATATGTCAATAATGTATTTCACAGGTTTTCATCCTTTCTCATTTTATCCTAATCTAATATATCATATTTTTGACTTAATAAATGAAAAATAAAGTTACAATTTGTCAAAATTAATCTTCAAATGTAACAGAATCATCAGTAAAGCCTTTTATTCTTGCCAACGATTCTATTGTGTAACCTTGTTTTCTTAAATTATCTCCACCCTTTTGAAAAACTTTTTCGATTAAGATTCCTATTCCTTCAACATGTGCATTTGCTTGCGAACAAATATCTATCAAACCTTCCAAGGCTTTTCCATTTGCCAAAAAATCATCAATTAATAGAACACGGTCATTTTCATCCAAATATTCCTTAGAAACCATAACTTCATAACTTCTATTTTTTGTAAAACTAAACACTTCTGTTCTGTAGCAGTTATCACCCAATGTTTTTGAGCTTGTTTTCTTCGCAAATACAACTGGGCAGTTAAATCTAATTCCACAAGCATATGCGATAGCAATGCCGCTAACTTCAATTGTCAGTATTTTGTTGATTTTTTTATCCTTAAATTTTTCATAAAACTCATTTGCTAAATCTTCAAAAAGAACAGGGTCAATCATGTGATTAATGAACCTGTCTACCTTCAATATATTTCCCGGCAATACTGTGCCATCTTTCATAATTCTCTCTTCAAGTTTTCTCATTTTTCTCTCCTAGAATTTAATATAGTATATTATACATACAATATCAAAAAATCTCAATATCTTCCAATTTAAAAAATATCACTTACCCCAAGATTTAGGAATAAGTGATATTTAGAAATTATTTTACGTTCATCATTTTTTCTTTTGCTGTTTTTTCAATGTCCAAAACTTTTTGTTCAGCTTTTTCTTTAGAATCTGCAACAGAATAAATATATAATTTGATTTTTGGCTCAGTTCCAGAAGGTCTTAACGCATACCATGATCCATCATCATAGTAATACTTTAAAACATTTGACCTTGGAGTATTGTAATCTTCATAATTTACATCATAATCTTTTGTTTCAATCAAACTTGTTTCCCCAATTTTTTCGATAGGATTGTGTCGGAATTCTTCCATAATTCTTCCGATTTTTTCTTGGCCATCCAATCCTTCTAAAACAACAGAAGAAAGTGAGTTTTCATGATATCCAAATTCTTCATACAAATCATTTAATACATCAATCAATGTCTTGTTTTGTTTTTTGTAGAAAGCTAACATTTCTGAAATCATCATTGAAGAACTTACAGCATCCTTATCTCTCACAAAAGTTCCATAAGAATATCCGATACTTTCTTCATATCCAAATACCCAAGATTTTTCGCCAGTTTTTTCGTATTCATTTGCTTTTCCGCAAACATTTTTAAATCCTGTTAGGGTTTCAATCATTTCAACGCCGTATTTTTTAGCGATTTTGGCCGACAAATCTCCCGTTACTATCGATTTTACTACTGCTGGATTTTCTGGTAAATCGTGTTTTTCGTATCTTTGACTTAAAATATAATTTGTCAACAAAGCTCCAATTTTATTACCATCTAAGAACACGTATTCTCCATCATCAAAAACTTCTACAGCAGTTCTATCTGCATCTGGATCTGTTGCCAATAATAAATCAGCTCCTACTTCTTTTCCAAGATTAATTGCATATTCAAACGCTTCTGGGTTTTCGGGGTTAGGATATGGAACAGTCGTAAAATTACTATCTGGATGTTCTTGTTCTTTTACAACATAAACATTTTTGAATCCTCTTACATCTAGAATATGTCTAACAAATCTATTTCCAGTTCCATTCAATGGAGTGTAGACGATTTTAACATCCTTGTCTATGTTTTCATCATTTATAGTAAGACTTAATACATCTTCAAAATAATCCTTATCAAGATTTTCTCCAAAATATTCTATCTTACCTTCAGCTATTAGTTTTTCGAAATCTCCTATTTTAACTTCTGTAAAACTGTCAATCTTGTCTAAATTACCTAATATTTCATTTGCTTTATCTTCTAGAATTTGACTTCCTTCTTCCCAATAAGCCTTGTATCCATTGTATTCTTTTGGATTATGAGAAGCAGTAATCATAATTCCTGAAATACAATTGAATTTTCTGATTGAGTAAGACAACATTGGTGTTGGTCTAATATCATCAGACAAATAAACCTTTATTCCATTAGACGCTAATACATTTGCTGAAATTTCAGCAAATTCTTTTGAAAACTTTCTAACATCATAGCTAATGCTAACACCTCTTTTAATTGCTTCGTCACCGTAATTTTTTATAGTATCAGCAAGAGCTTGAGTTGTTTTCATTATGTTGTATTTATTCATTCTATTAGTACCAGCTCCGATTTTTCCTCTTAATCCCGCAGTACCAAATTCTAATGATTTGTAAAATCTATCTTTTATTTCTTCATCAT
>NZ_JAGYZD010000105.1 GCF_018371055.1 Finegoldia magna
TCTTCTTTGATTCCAGTCTTCAATATGATTTGCATCAATTCTTCGTCACTCATTGAAGAAATACCATTGATTTTCATTTTTTCTCTGGGTCTTAGGGACTCATTCATTTCCTTAACTCTCATTGTTATCTCCTATTATTAAACAAATAATTTTTTTGCTTAGAAAGTGCATTTGTTAGGTAATTTGAAGTAAGTCCAACAAAAACACCTGTAAATATACTCAAAAACACCAAAATTGGCAAATACACGAAAATTCTAAGATTGTTCAGCATAATTGCACACACCAATACTTGCGATAAGTTGTGAGTAAAAGCTCCGAACAAGCTAACTCCAATCAACGAAAAATATTTTCTCAAATATTTGTTGACCAAATACATCACAACAAGTGAGCTTACAGCTCCTGCTAACGAATAGAAAAAGCTTATAACAGCCCCTGTGATTAGCATTAGTAAAAATGATTTTAAGATTCCTATTACAAGAGAATCTCTAAATCCAAAAACAATTAAGCATGTAAGAATTACAATGTTGCTGAGCCCAAGCTTTGCTCCAGGCATTACGATTGGAAGTGGAATCATCGACTCAATCAAGCTTACAACTAATGCAACTGCCGTTAAAATAGGAATATGTAATCTTTTCATCAATAATTCACCACATCAATATCATCTTTGTTTTGCTTGTCAGCCTTCACTTCTACAACTAATTTGTTCGGCAAACAAACAATAACATCCCCCGGTTTATCTATCTTTCCTTTTAAGATGCACAACTTTTCCGGACAATCGGATTCAGTAATTGCAACACTGTATCCATTAATATGAACAACGTTGTGACCGTATTTATTATCAATTTTATAATCATAATGATCGATTGGAAGAGTAATTTGTTTGATTTCTTTTCCATTCACTTGAATTGAAACGTATTTATCTTGTGCATTTACGTTATTATAATTTAAAATCACAAATAAAACGGCCGAAAAACACAACAAAAATCCAATCAAAATTTTATCGTATTTAGTCATAAATTTCTCCTTTAAACTACCTTATAGTTTATCATTTTATCGTGTATCTTTTCAAGATTAAACAAAAATGAAAATCCATTTGCAAATAAAAAAGAACCTCGAAACTTTAAATGTTTCGAAGCTCTTGAATTTAAACTATTTATGATTTTAAATCAAATTTTATTTTAATGAGTTTTTCCACCTGTAACTTTGATGTCTTCGTCATTGTCTATTACAGCTTCAATTGCCTTTTCCAAAGCTTTTGCAATTGTATCCAAATTCATTGAAGCAGTGTGTGGTTTATTTAAAACTTGTTCTGGCAAGAATGGAATGTGAATAAATCCAGTTCTCATGTTTGGATATTCAGTAGCTCTTAAATGTGCCATTCCATATGCAACATGGTTACAGATGAATGTTCCTGCAGTGTTTGATACAGATGCTGGAATGTTTGCTGATTTAATATTTTCAACCATTGCTTTGATTGGTAGAGTCAACAAATATGCATCAGGACCATCTTCGGCGATTTTTTCGTCGATTGGTTGGTTTCCTACGTTATCCTTGATTCTACAATCGTCAACGTTGATTGCAACTCTTTCTACAGTGATGTCTTCACGTCCACCAGCTTGTCCCACTGATATTACAACATCTGGTTTAACTTCTGCAATTTTTTCTTTTAATTTATCTACACTTTTTCCAATAACTGTAGGAATTTCTATTTTGATTATTTCATGTCCTTTAATTGAATCAGGTAAAAGCTTAACAGATTCAATTGCAGGATTGATTTTTTCTCCGCCAAATGGATCAAATCCAGAAACTAAAATTTTCATAAATTACCTCCTAAAATGCTAATATCATTAATAAAACAACATGAACAACTACTAGAGCTAAAGCAACAGGAAGTTGTGCTTTAATAACTCCATTTTTATCTTTCATCTCTAAGATTGCAGCTGGAACTATGTTAAAGTTTGCTGCCATTGGTGTAATCAAAGTTCCGCAGTATCCAGCAGTCATACCAAGTGATGCTACAACGGCAGGATTTGCTCCTTTTGCCATCAAAAGTGGAACACCAATTCCTAGAGTAATAACGGTAAATGCAGCGAATGCATTACCCATTATCATCGTAAATACAACCATTCCAACAATATATGCAACAGCAGCTGCAAAAACCCCTGCATCTCCTACAATTCCAACAGCTAAGCTACCTATTAGCTTACCAACACCTGCAGATGCAAATATAACTCCCAAACCACCTAATAATTGTGGTAGTAATGATGAAGATCCAACTTGCATCAACATTTTTGTAGTGTCCTCAGCAGTTTCTTTTGCTTTTGGTTTTGCGATTATTATCGCAATAATTAAAGCCAATAATGATGAAATAGTAAGAACTTGTGCAGCTGACAATGAGAATATTCCATCAGTGTTTTTCAATGGAATCTTAAAAGATTTCAATTGCGATAATAACATCGCACTAATTCCCATTACTAAAGCTGGAATAAATATTTTCCCTCCAACTTTTTCAGCATTTTTCATTCTTTCTTCTTCAGTTAGTTCCTTAAATTCTGCTGGTTTGATTTGATTTGCAATTGATAATACTCCCAAAATTAAAAGTATAACACCTACAATTATTCCACCGGATTCTACATTTCTAACCAAGAATCCTCCACCAGCAAATAATACTCCAAGTAATATCCAGAAAAGCATTGTACCAATCTTTGCTTCCTTGTTGAATCTTGCACGGATACCAGTCATTATGCAGATAATTCCACATAAAATATAGGCTATCTCATCAAGAACAACCTGATTATCTACAAAAAAATCAAACATTTTTTATATCCTTTCTAAGTTTCATTTCAAAAACAGCACATTGTATAAGTGCAATAATCAACATACTAACCCCTGCAAATATAGACCATTTTGCTATTTCTGCAGTTTCCAATGGAAATCCTGCATCTTTTAATGTAGTTTGCATCAAAAGTACACCAGATGCCAATGGAAATATATTTTGTCCGTAGAAGTTACCGTAGTTTTCAACAGCAGCAGCTAAACCCTTTAATTCATCAAGTCGTACTTCTGTCAAATCAACTTTTTTTCTTGCAGCACCTTCTGCCATTGGTAAAATCAATGGACGAATAAATTGAACGTGTCCACCAAGTCTTAAAGAAAACGCAGCAGCTATCCATCTAATGAACAAGTAAATCCACAAAACAGAACCTGCACTAGCCATTTTGAACTTAGAAATAAAATCTCTAGCCTTTTCCTTAAGTCCATATCGTTCCATAATCGCGATAACAGGGAATGAAATCAAGAACAAACTCATCAGTCTATTATTTACAAATCCTTCTCCCATAATTTTCAAAGTGCCTGTTAATCCAAGACCTCCCGCAAGACCTGTAACAAGACCTGCCAAGAGAACTATTCCCAAAACATCTAGTTTTAGCGCGAATCCAACGACAATAATTAATATTCCTATGAAAACTAAATATTCTCCCATACTTTACTCCTTAATTTTAATTAGCCAAATAGATTTTAGCTTCTTAAAATTATACCCGATACTTTTTTATTTTAAACTTTTAATTAAATTTTAATCTCAATTTTGCTGTTGTGAGGTCTTTGTTTGTTAAGTTTTTGATATATAAAAACAATTTTCTATTTGCTATTAGCTCTAAAAAGGATTAATGCTCATCTGATTCATAAGCTAAGTAATTAGCATACATATAATTATCTTAATAATTTTACGCTCAAAAAAACGGAATGTATCCTGTTATGTAAAGGTTACATTCCGTTTAAAATAATATTAAACTATTCCATTTTTATGAATTCATATTGATATTTTTTGTTCTTTTCTCTTTTTTATACTCTTAAGATCATTGATAACATGTACGCCATCACTAACATATCCTCCATCAGGTAAATACGGAATTTGAAGTGGCCATACAGTGAAATACAATGTAAAAATCACAATTTGTATAGTTCTTAATATAGCCATAGGTAGTATTTTTGAGTTCATAATAGTTATAACTTCTGGCTTTTTATTTACCAAATAAATCAATGGAATCAAACATATAAGATATGCAATTGTTCCTAATCCTCCAGAAATATGTGTTATCAATGATCGGAATGTCCCTTCCTGAAATTTATTTCCGTATGTTATCTTACTCAAAAAAGGAATTCTTCTAATTGACCATCTTTTTGTTTGTATGAATTTTTTTCCATATCCTATTGTTATTTTGTAGTTATCATCTTTGAATAGTATTTTATACATTACTAGATGACCTAATTCTTTAAAAATTCTAGATAGCAATAGTAGTATGTAGATAATAGGTATTGCTATTATCACATTAATTAATATTGATTTCATTAATTCTCCTCTTTAAATTTATGTTAATCATCACTAACTATACTATAATAACCATATCTAACTTCTTATATTTTTCTTCTAATTTACATTATCCTCTGTTGATTTTAGAATATTAATAATATCCATTCCATCACTTATATTATTAAGGTATTTTACAGGTAAAATAGTTGATATAAAGAACGCAGCATTAGTTAATATCGAATATATCATCATGTGCTTCCAAAACTGATTCGTTACACTATAATCTCTATATATAAATATAAGTAAAAATGTCATCAAAAGGCTAAATAACGGTCCACCTAGCGTAGGCATAATTTTTCTCCATTTATCAGATTTATTATATCTATCCAAATCTAAAATTGTCCAATATGCACGTCCTGATGCTGGTATAATTTTTATAGCAAACTTTCTAAAATCGATTATACTTTTTCCAATGCCTAGCTCTATTCTATGATTAGTAGTATCAAAAAAAATCTTAGACATTATTATATGTCCTAGCTCATGCATAAAACACGAGATTAAAAATATTATATAATAGCAAAGTATTCTTTTTATCATTCTGATCTCCATGTAAAGGATTTATTTTAATTTTTATCTTTGATTACGTTTTCAGTATATCTCTAGCAATTTTATTTGTCAAGAACATTGTAAGAAATTTATAAATATTTTACAATTAGTAATTTTTACTGATTATTAATTGATAATCTTATACATTAAATACATATGACAACTCATATTTTTTATACTAATTTAGGGTATGCCTTAATAAATATTTAGTGCTAATTAATACACAAAAACATATAACCCGATAAATAATTAAAAAGCGGAATGTTCTGTGATATACAGATTACATTCCGCTTGTAAAATATTAAGCTTCTTTAGCAGGAGCTTCTTGAGCTTTTGCTTTAGCTTGTTCTTCTTTTATTTTAAGTCCTGGATAAATAGCTTTTGTAGGACATTTGTCTACTGCTTTTTGAACTTGTTCTGGATCTAATCCTTCTGCATTGTTGAAGTGAGCTAAGTTATCTTCAACGCTGAATCCGTCTGGACACATCTTAGCGCAAATTCCACAAGCAATACATCCAACTTTACAGTATTGTCTTACATCTTTACCTTTATCGTGACTGTTACATCTTACATAAACGTCTTGATCGTAGTCAACAAGTTTAATAATATTTCTTGGACAGATTTCAATACATTTTTTACAAGATGTACATTTTTCTTTGTCTACTAATGCAATGCCATTTACAATGTGAATTGCATCGAAGTCACACACATCTACACATGTTCCGCAACCCAAACATCCATCTGGACAAGTTTTGCTTCCACCTTGAAGATTGTGGTTAACTCTACAATCCATAATACCTTTGTATTTGAATTTTTCAGTAGCGTATTCTGGAGTTCCTTGGCACATTACACATGC
>NZ_JAGYZD010000106.1 GCF_018371055.1 Finegoldia magna
TTATCTTAATATATAAATGAAGGAGAGTTATATGAAATATTTCGATTACGATTCATTTAAAGACTTTACATTTATTTCAAAGTTAAAAGCTTTAAAAAATTCAGACGATATTTTCTGTGTTACGACCACAGCTAATATAAAAGATAACAAATACGATTCAAATATTCACAAAATCGGAGACAATAAAAACTTCACGAGTTCCGACAAAGACTCTTCATTTTTTGAATTGAGTGATGGAGATTTATTGATTGTTAGAAATTCTGAAAAAGAAGAAGATTCTGACACGACGTCTTTTTACAGACTTCCTGTTAATGGTGGAGAAGCTGTAAAAGAGTTCGACATCGATTTAAAAAACTGTGAAATTATTTTCGAATTGGAAGATTCTTTTATCCTAAAATACGAATTCGATAGACATCATGAGATGAATAAAATCACAGAAGAAGAAAAAAACGAAGATGTCGAAGTTTTGACAGAACTTCCCTATTTTGAAAATGCAGTTGGATTTACCGACAAAAAAAGAACTAGACTTGCAAGATATTTTCCAAGCATCGACAAAATGGATATTCTGACAGACGAATTTTCAAATATTTCATCTGTCGACATCAATGATGACAAATCAAAACTTGTTTTCGCGAGAAATTCTTACGAAAATGTTATGAAAATCGAAGATGATTTAGTTGAATACGATTTGAAATCCGGAAAAGAGTCCGTGATTTTACAAGGTTTCATGATAATGTCTGTGAAATATTTCAACGACGATATCGTAATTCTCGCTACAGATGGAAAAGAACACGGACTGAACCAAGACTGTGAAATCTACAAAGTTGCAGGCAACAAAGCGATTAAACTAAACAAAGATCACTATTGTTTGTATAATTCTATCGGTTGTGATTTGAAATATTCTTCAGGTAGTCAAATCGAAAAGACTGACGACTACATGTATTTTGTGATTTTGGAGGGATATGGCAGTGCGATTTTGAGAATGGATAAGAATCACAACTTCGATAAGATTTTCTCCACGAACAATTCTATCAATATGATTTCTGTGAAAAACGATGATGTGTACTACGTTTTGATATCTGAAAATCACGGCCAAGAAGTTTACAAATTAAACGGCGAGCAATTAACTCATTTGAACAATGACGATTATCATATCAGTAAGAAGGACAAATTTACTTTTGAAAATGACGGACACTCATTTACAGGCTGGGCAGTTTATCCAAAAGATTACGATGAAAACAAAAAATATCCTGGAGTTTTATCCGTTCACGGCGGCCCAAAAACTGTTTTCGGCGAAGTTTTGTTTCACGAAATGGAATTATTGTCTGCAAAGGGATATTTTGTTTTCTACACAAACCCTCGCGGAAGTGACGGATACGGAAATGAATTTATGGATATAAGAGGAAAATACGGAGATGTGGATTATTCAGATTTGATGAAATTCACAGATATCGTTATGGACAAATACCCTATCGATAAATTGGGCTATACTGGTGGATCTTATGGAGGATTCATGGCGAATTGGATGATGACTCACACTGACAGGTTTGATTGTTTTGTAAGTCAACGTTCGATTTCAAATTGGATTTCTTTCAGTTTGATCTCAGATATTGGCTATTATTTTGGGACAGATCAAAACCACACTGAAACAGTGCTAAATGATTATGATAAATTGTGGGACAAATCTCCACTAAAATACGCAAAGAATGCTCACACTCCAAGTCTTTTTATTCATTCTACAAAAGATTATAGATGTCCAGTGTCTGAAGGAATGCAAATGTTCCAAGCTTTAAAACTTAACAACACACAAAGTCGATTTGTGATGTTTTATGGAGAAAACCATGAGCTTTCACGATCTGGAAAACCTAAAAACAGAATCAGAAGATTGAAAGAAATCTGCGATTGGTTTGATGAATATTTGAGGTAAACGATGAAAAAACAGAAAAAAGAAAAAAAGAATTTGTTCTTCAAAAAATTATTACAATCAATAAAAGAAGACCAAATCCCATTATTGAGCGCACAGACAACTTATCATTTTATAATGAGTTCGGTGCCATTTCTAATAGTTTTATTAAATATTGTGTTGATGGTTGCTGCAAGTAAAATTGATTTGATTATCAAATCAATGGAAGTCCTTCCCCCTGAAACGAGAAATATTCTAATGACATTGATAAACACGATTATAAGTAACAGATCCTCATCTGTACTTTCCATCTCGTTGTTGGTGGCGTTGTGGTCAAGTTCTAAAGCTTTGAAATCTTTAATCAAAGCTATGAACAAAGCATTTGATGTGAGAAGCGAAAACGGATTTTTGAAAACACAACTTAAAAGTATTCTGTTCACAGTGGTACTACTTTTATTGTTGATGGTGACATTGGTGTTCATCGCATTTGGTGGATTGATTTTAAATCTAATTGAGCAATATATGAAAATACGAATACCATACTTCGCACAATTTTTCAGATATTTAATCCCTATCGTGTCCATGATTTTTGGGTTCACATTGCTATACAAATTCGCGCCGGATTTCGATTCAACAAGAAGCATCAAATGGAAATCCGCAATGCTAGGAGGAACAATCGCAACCATCGGATGGCTGTTGATTACATTGTTGTATTCGTTCTACGTATCCAACATTTCGAATATGTCCTTGACATACGGACCATTGGTAGGCGTGTTTGCACTTTTTGTGTGGATTAATTTATCTTCACAAATAATCTTGATTTCAGCAGAAATAACCGCCAACTATGACCAAGTAAAAAAAGGCGTTATATATTCAACTTAGGATTAAGTGAAATAAGTAGATTACAAGCTTTGATAAGGTGGTTTACGATTTTTTTGTGTTTTATTTCTCTGTAAAATGATAATGTCCAGCGATTATGTGCACATATGAAATAAAAATAGACAAACCGATACGGTTAGAATATCATACGGAGGAAATAAGCATAAATTCAAGCGAAGTGAATCGTAAAAAAATTGTGCTGTTTGAGCCGAAGGCGAGTTCACAATTTTAGATTCACAAGCTTAGAATTTATTTATTTTCGTAGTCTAGATATTCGTTTGTATCGGTTTGTCTATTTTCGTATATCTTGAATCTACCTTTTGCTATTTTTTTCTTAATTTAATATAAAAGCCAAATACAACCTAATAAAATCTTCTACATTTCTAGGATCAAGTCCTGTGATATCTCTAAGTTTATTCAGTCTGTACTGTACGGTGTTTTTGTGCACGAACAAATCCTCAGCGCATTTTGTTATACTTTGATTATTTGTCGCATAAATTTTTATCAAATCTTTGTAAATATTGTAATCTTCGTCGGAAATATCTTTCAATACGACTTTTTTGAATTTTTGTATTCTGTCCTTTTTGATACTTCCAAGTAAAATCCCCAAATCCAATGTGGAATAATCCACAACGCAGTCTTTCCTTTGCAAATTATCCAACCAATCCAACGCAACCATGCAGTTATCGTAATTTTTCTTAAATTGGTTAATCATTTTGAATGAACCGCTGATGCCAAAATACACCCTACTATCGATAGTGTCGTAAATTTGGTTTCTGATTTTTTCCAGTTTTTTCTTTATAATAATCTTATCTACGTTATTTGAAAGAATTAGAATTTCTCCATAAAATACGCTGTAGACGAAATTATTGGACAGATTATTCTCCAAGATTTTGTAAATTAGATCGGAGTCTTTCAACAAAAATCTGCTATCTGTATTTTTTCCAACTATAACGTATTTTTCGTCTTCACTTTCCAAATATCTGTACAATCCGTAATCGTCCAACTCATTTATCAAACTCTCAAACAAATACTTGTTCATGTCCTTTTTCTTGAGTTTGTTCTTCTCAACAAGTTGTTCTTTGACGAGTATTTCGGTCATTTTTTTGATGATGTTGCCGTATTTCATAACTTCGTCTTTATTTCCAGTGATGCCGATAACGGCGATGATTTCTCCGTCGATTGTAACGGGAATGTTGATTCCCTTCTTAGCTCCGACGTATTCTTTCTCATTATCGACAAAAATCGTTTTGTTTTGCTTTACGCATTCCTTCGCAGCTTCGTGATAAGTGCCAATTCTATTTGAATTTGTAGAATAAATAATATATCCTTCTTGGTCGAAAAAGTTCAAATCGTAATCAATTACATCTTTTAATTTTTCGACTATCATTTTTGCAGTGTGATCAGAAATTCTCATTTGTTCTCCATAATAATAAATTTATTTGTTCATTTAACATTATTATTACATAAAACATACATTTGTGCAATCGTTTGTTATAGAATTGAGATAGGAGGTTGTTATGAATATATTAGTATTGATAGACTCTTTTAAAGGCAGTTTGAGTTCTTTGGAAGCAGGAGAAATCATCAAAAAAGCTTGTGAACAAGATCCTTCAAACAAGGTAGTAGTAAAACCTGTTGCTGATGGTGGAGAAGGAACTATTGATTCATTAAAGGATATTAAAAACGCTAGAATAGTTGAGGTCGATGTACATAATCCTTTGATGGAACATCACACAGCTAGATATTTAATTGTTGATGATAAACTTGCGATTATGGAAATGAGTGAATCCAGCGGACTTACGCTTATAAAAGACAATTTGGATCCAATGAATGCTACGACATTTGGAGTTGGAGATATGATAAAGGATGCTCTGGATAAAAATATCAGAGAATTTATCATTGGAATCGGCGGCTCTGCAACTACAGATGGTGGCATGGGAATGCTTCGAAGTTTGGGAGCACGATTTTTTGACGAAGAAGGAATCGAAATCTCAAACGGTCCAATAGGAATTATCGATCTGGAAACAATTGATTTGGATAATTTCGATGCAAGACTTAAAGAATGCACATTCCAAATAGCTTGTGATGTGGACAATCCATTGTGTGGAGAACGCGGTTCGGCGAGAGTATTTGCACCACAAAAAGGTGCAAGTCCAAAACAAGTTGAAGAATTGGATAAACTTTTGGGCAAATATCACGAAGTTACAAAAAAAGTTATTCCAGATGCAAATGATACGATTGAAGGAGCAGGTGCTGCTGGTGGTTTAGGTTACGCTTTAAAAAATTATTTGAATGCAGAATTGAAACCAGGGATTGAAATCATTCTAGAAATGCTTGGCGCAGATGAGTTAATCAAAAATTCCGATTTGATTATCACCGGTGAAGGCAAGATGGATTTCCAAACATCTATGGGAAAAACTCCAGTAGGAATTGCAAATGCAGCGAAAAAATACAATAAAAAAGTCATCGCTTTTTGTGGCGTTTGCGACAACGATGCAGTCTCAGTTAACGATAGAGGAATCGATGCATTCTTCCCTATTTTAAATAAATGTATGAGCACAAATGAAGCTATGGAGAAAAAAGTTTCAGAAGAAAACTTGTACAGAAGTGTTAACCAAGTAATGAAATTAATAAATTTATGGAGGTAGTATGGACAACGTAACATTTTCAACGATTGGAGCATTGATTGGCTTAGCGTTATCAATTTTTCTAATCATCAAAAACTTCCACGCAACTTACGCACTTATCATAGGCGCTTTGGTTGGTGGACTTATCGGTGGAGGCGGACTTGTGGGAACAGTATCTGCCATGGTAAAAGGTTCTGAATCAATGATGAGTTCAGTTCTAAGAATTATGACAAGTGGTATTTTGGCAGGCTGTTTGGTTAAAACGGGCGCCGCAGAAAAAATCGCCGACACGATTAT
>NZ_JAGYZD010000107.1 GCF_018371055.1 Finegoldia magna
AATTCCCATAGGAGAAAGTAATCTACCTATGGCAACCCTATTCATAGATTCACCCATCCAGTTATAATAAAAGCTTGCATTGTCATAAACTGCATCAGCGTATTTTTTATAAGATGATCCGCTTTGATTAAAGGTCTTTATTACTTCTATCCCATTTATATACTCAACAATGGAATTATTCATATGTTGACCAATGGCAACTGACTTTCCAAACATTTCTTTATAATGAGCATTCATAACAGACATCATATTAGCCATTCCCACCACAAATGGAATTAGTGATAGCAAAGTCAATCGCCAATCTAATGTAAACATGTAAATAAACAATAGAATAGGTCCTACTAAATTTGCCGTAAATTCTGGCACTAAATGGGCAAGTGATGTTTCCATAGAATCAACTTGCTCAACTATAATATTTTTTAATTCTCCAGATGTTCTTGATAATACATCTCCTAGTGGCATCTTAAAAAGTTTCTTAGAAATATCATTTCTAATTTCTCCTAATGAATTAAAGGTTGCCGTATGGGAAATATTTGTTGATATTCCTGCTGCCACTTCTTTAATAACAAATGTTATTAAAATACTTATGCATAGTGGAGTATATAAACTCATGTCGCTTACTCCATTAATCAAATTTACAATAATTTTTGCCATAAAAATATAAGAAAAAAGCCCAGCCACCACTCCAATTATTGCCAGTAAGATTGACATAAAATATGAGCCTTTTCTCTTTTTTACATATTGTTTTATTAGATCCATCAAATCCCCTCCTTAATATTATATTTTTTTCCCATTAATATAGCTAATATTTTTTCTTTATCCTCCTTTGTAGAAAATTCCTCAAAAGAGTATCCGTCTAGATAAAGAATTTTATTGCAGGAATTACACAAAAATTCATAATCATGGGAAATTATAAGTATAATTTTTTCTTTTTCTTGTAATTTCTTCATTCTTTCTGAAATAATTTGCATATTATGTCCATCTAAACCACTTGTTGGCTCATCAAATAAATAAACATCTCTTTCTAAAAGTTCTGCTGAGGCGATAGTTAATCTTTGTTTTTGTCCGCCTGACATGATTTGTGGATGGATGTCTTTTAAATTTTCTAAGTTAAAATCAGCTAATATTTTATCTGTATCTGCATCTTTATTATTTAGTTTTAACTCGTCTTCTGCTGAAACTTCAAAAAGATTACTATCAGGATTATTTGACAGGTAGTATATTCTTTTTTGCCTATTTCTTTTGTTTAATTTTTCTCCATTTATAGATATAAAACCACTATCTTTTTTCACAAGTCCACTTAAAATTTTAAACAGAGTAGATTTGCCTATGCCATTATCCCCAATAATTCCATAAATATTTCCACTTTTAAATTCGTAGGTCAAATCTTTTATAAGGACATTCTTATTATAGGAAAAAGAAATTTTTTCTAAGTTCATAGAATTTATCTCTTTTAACTTATTTATTTTAGGATATATTTTATTTAAAGAAAAGAATCTTAATCCTAACTTATTGAAAAAATCTTCACTTTTTGATAATAGTTCTTCCTCTGTAAAAACATTGCTAATTTCCCCATTTTTAAGATAATAATATTTATCCACTACTCCTCTAAGGTAGTATAGCCTATGCTCTGAAATGATTATTGTCTTTTTATTTTTCTTTAATAAAAGCATAAGTTTTCTTAAAGCTTCTACACTTTTCATATCTAGGTTAGCAGACGGTTCATCAAAAACATAAATAGGTGGATTAAGTGCATTTATTGAAGCAATTGCTATTTTTTGTCTTTCTCCACTTGAAAGATGAAATAAGTTTTTATCTTTTAAATCTTCTCCATTAATAGATTTTAAGGAATTATTGATTATTTCATCTATTTTTTCTCTTTCTATCCCATAATTTTCAAGCCCGAAGGCAATTTCATCTTCTACATTTTCTGCAAAAAATTGACTCTTGGGATTTTGAAAAATAGATCCTACTTTCCTCCCTATTTCATATAATTCTTTTTCCAGGGGATTTATTCCATCTATGGAAATTTCTCCCTTTAATTTTCCTCCATAGAATTTATAAGCAAGACCATTTATAAGTCTTGTAAGGGTAGTTTTACCACAACCACTCGCCCCTATAAAGGCAACACATTCCCCATCATTAATTTCCAAATTAATATTTTTTAAGATGTTTGCTGAATCTTTACTGTAGGCAAAGCTTACATTTTTTAAATTGATCATCTTAATAACTCCTCTCAAGGAAAATCATGCTCATTGTGATAAAGATGGTGATTAAACAAACAATAACATCAAGATTTCTAAATTTTATTTCTCTTCTTGAGCTATGTTTTCCAGATGCAGAAATTCCTCTTACTTCCGATGCGGCGGCAAGTTCTTCAGCTATTTTTGAAGATGAAAACATCATAGGAACAAATAAATATTCCATCGTTAAAAATGGTTTTTTAATAGAAATTAATCCTCTTAATCTCAATGAGTCGATAATTTCTTTAAACTCACTTTTAACTACTGGGAAAAATCTCATCATGAAAATAAGTGGCAAAGCAACATTTCTATGAATTTTCATTTTTTTCATTATTGCCATTATCTCTCCTGGAGGTGTTTTTAAAATTGGTATTACTGATAGAACTATAACTAATGTTCTTATAACCATAAACAGAAACATATCTGGAATCAAAATGCCAAAACCTTCACCATTTGAGACAAATCTCAAAAAACTTAAAACACCAATTGCAATAATTAGTTTTATAGTAGATTTGCTATATCCTTGCAGTGATACATAAATAACTAGAATGGCGGCTAATAAAAAAAGTACAGTATCTTTGGACAATACTGAAACCAAAAATACCGTACTTAAAAATACTACTAATTTGGAACGTAAGTCCAAATGCATCATTTTATTATGCCTGTCTTTTTAAAATGCTTTTCTGTCATCTTATTTCCTAAATAGCAACCAATAATTGCCGCCACAATAGTACATGCTAAAGAAATAAGAATCCATTTAGGATTTGTATAATACTGAGTTTGTATTTGAACTTGTTCTGGAGATACGCCAGACTTAATGAAGGCATCTTTAAAAAACCATATTTCGCTCATACCATGAGCCGCTCTAGTTAATGATGTAATTATCCAAGCAATAGTAATTCTTTTTATATTCCTATAGCTATCTGTACCAAGCATAGATAACTCTGCAATTATCCCACCACCTACAAACCATGGAATCATAAAAGGACCCATAAAGACAGTTGCTAATATAGCTTGTATAATATTATAAATTAGTGCAACTCCCGGTTTGCCTACTTTCATAGCCATATAAACAAAAAATGGTCCTAAAATTAGTGCAGTAAACACAGCATTAAAAATCATATTGAAAAATAATGATGCCCCTGTAATCATTGAAAAAGCAATGAACACAACAATCATGATTGCAGAAAAGATTCCTATGGTTGCTAAATCTTTTATAGTTAATTTTTTACTTTCCATAATTCAACCTCCTTATTTGATATCTATTATCATCTTATAATAGGCTAAGCTTATTTTCTTGACTATTTAGACTAAATGTGCTGTTTTAGATATTTTTCTATATTCTGAAGGAGTGAGATTAAACTTATTTTTAAAAGTATTTGAAAATTTAGCATGATCTGTGAAACCTACCCTAATAGCAATTTCCGTAATTGAAATTGATGAATTATTCAAAAAATCAGCCGCTACCTCCAATCTTTTACTTGTTATAGCTTCCTTAATTGTTTGCCCAAAAACACTCTTATAGCAAGATTTCATTGTGGTAGAATTTATCTTAAAAATTTCTGATAGTTTATCATAAGTTATATTTTTTTCGTAATTATTCTTTATAAATTCATCTATTTTCTTTACAATATCAACATTTGTCTTAATAAAATATTTCCTATCGCTTATCATGTTACTGGTATCAAGGTTTGAAATATATAGGAAAAGTTCTTGAAATTTTACCCTTAGATATTCAATTAGAATTTCATCTGGAACTTTATAAACTTCATAAAAAATATGTTCAATATGCTGAGTAGCTCTTTGTACAAAAACTTTATCCTTATTACATAATTTTCTTAAAACAACTTCAAATTTAATCCCTAACATTTCTTCTAAAAAATATATTTCGCTATCGAATTCTTTTGGATTAATATAAAAAGTCACACCATGATAATGAGATATAGGAAAAAAAGATTCCTCAGAGCTGTTACTACTTGCATTGATTGCAAAATCTCCCGATTCCATATAAGTAATAGTTCCATCGCTTAACACGCATTCAAATCTTCCTTCTCTACAATGATTAATCTCATAGCTTTGATTTAAATTTTTTGATAATTTTTTCTTTATGACAGAAGTGTGTATATCATTATAAAAAACTGTTACCCCTTTGAAAATTTCGTACTTCGAAACTATATACTTCCCATTTTCCAAATTATGAAATTCGCAAATTCTCCCTTTAGAATTTTCTATTATTTTTTCTAAATTTCTTCCATAAAGATGGCACATTAACTCCTTACCCATAAAAATCTCCTAATTAATAAGTTTTTCTCTCAAATAACCTTCCAACATCTTTTTGATTGTTTTTTTATTTTCAATAAAAATTTCTTTTTGATTTAAACTTTCATATCCTAAAATCAAAGTATTTACAAAGGTCACTAAAAACTCATCTTTAAAAATAGATGAAAGCTTATCTTTTGGATCAAATGCAGACGATAAAATTTCTGTGTTTGTTTCTTTTAAATTTTCAAACATTTCACACAATCTTTTATCTTCATTTTGTAGTTTCAAAAAAATTGCATAGATGCTTTTAAATTCATTTTCATCATAAATTCTTTCCATCATCATCTCAGTAATTGCGTCTAAAGTCGTTAACTTAGATGTGTCGATAGTTTTGCTTTTTTCTCCTCTATAATTGATACCTAATTTCATAAAATCATAAATCATTTCATAGGTTGAGCCATAATGATAGTAAACACCACCTTTACTTAAACTGACTTTTTCTATAACATCTTCCATAGTTGTATTTTGGAAACCCTTTTCTAAAAAACATGTCTTTGCCGCTTCCAGAATTTCTAACTTCCTTTTTTCTCCAACTTTCAATTTTTTATCATTCAAAACTTTATCTCCTGTCAATAAATAATTCCGACGATACCGTCAGTTTTATTGTAACTCATTTGATAATTAATTTCAATATATGAATTATTTTAAATTTTAGTAATCTTATCTAAGATATTTGCTTGAACGCCCTTTATACTTCTTAATTAATTTCTTTAAATGCGGTATAATTAACGAACTTAATATACGCTTAACGCTTATAACTTTAATAGCAAGCACAGTAAGTGTACGGACACTTACGAAAAAAATTAATGGAGCAGTTCTTTAAGGAATGCTCCATTTTTTTACGCACCTAACCACACGAAAGTTTACTTGAGTGTTTGGTAGGTGCTATGCAAGAACTTTCCAAGAGCTAATATAGTTAGCGATTGGTTGAAGTCTACTGCTAATTTTTACCTTGTTATGGAAACCCTAAGACCCCGAAATATATTTTATAAAGGAGATATACTATGGATAATAGAAAAAGAAATAATCAGCTTAAAATATATTTAACAGATGAAGAAAAAGAAATCTTTGAAAAGAAAATGAAACTTGCAAACTGCAAAACTATGTCCCACTTTCTTAGGAAATGTGTATTA
>NZ_JAGYZD010000108.1 GCF_018371055.1 Finegoldia magna
TGATAAATTTAGGATTACCTTCTTTATACAATCCATAACCATAACCTATACCAAAAAGTAATAGTATTAAGATTGTTGCCCAAAAACCAAGTTTTAAAAATGAAAGTGCAATCATTACACCTAAAATTCCATACTTAGTAGGTTTCCTTAATCCAGATAAATTTTTTATTAATCTTTCGTCAAATTTATCTTTTGGATCTTCTTTTACAAAAATTATCTTCTTTTGTTCATCTGGGGATTGAAAATTGTCCAACATATTATTATTGTTCATTCTTACCCCCTATACTACCCTTTTGTTAGTAGATTTTGCCAAATCCAAGAATTTTACATTAATATCTTTAACTTTGTATCCAGTTAAAGTTTCTAGATTAGTCTTGATATCATTTTTGATATTTTCACCAAGACCTCCTACATTTGACATATCCCTTACTCCAACCTCTACATCACAATTCATATACGGTTCATTTGAATTGTTGACTCTTACATTAACATTAGAAGTTCTGACATCGTTAAATTTATTTACAGTACTTTTAACAGTGTTTTCAAGTGCATCTGTAGATATCATAACTTCTCCATCCTTGTCTTTTGAGATCAAGAAATCACTTAAATTATCAGAGAGTATTGCTTTAAACATTATTATAAGTGCCCCTAGTAAAATTAAGGCTCCAATAACTGCTAATATATAAAAGCATACCTCATTCATCATGAGCTCTCTGAGATTATAACTAACTTGTCCAAAATTGAATACTGTAAAAAACATTACTAAAGAAAATAAAATTAGTAATATTGAAAATAGTATGTGGACAAATTTTTTAAATCCACTCATAAAACCTCCTTGTAAATTATTGATATATTTGTTACTTGATATATATACCACATTAGAATAAATTCTAAACAATAATTTGTTAAATTATAAAAATTTACTCTTTATTAATTGTTTTAAAAATGGTTTTAACCTCTAGCGCCTTAATTTAATTATACCCTTCTTATAAATTTCTAAACATTTTTATTTTAAAAAAATCCGAAAAATTACACAATTTGTTCAGTTCTGATTTGTAAAATTATTTAGAGGGTATATAAATACTGAATAAAGTTACAATATAGATTAATTCAAAGGAGGCACATTTATGAAATTTAAAAATGTTACAGTTGCTGGTGGAGGCGTTTTGGGATCTCAAATAGCTTTTCAAACTGCTTTCAAAGGATTTGATGTAAACGTATGGCTAAGAAGTGAAGGTTCTGTAGAGAGAGCTAAGCCACGTTTTGATGCGTTAAAAGAAACTTATCTAAGTATACTAGATAGAATTAAGGTTGGATTATCTGATGAAAACACTGTTAACTCAGTAATTATACCTAGAGGTATTTCTTCAGATCAATTGACAATTGATGATATTGAAAATTTAAAAAAAGATGTAGAAGAAGGATTCAATAGAATTCATCTTTTAACTGACTTAGAAGAATCAGTTAAAAATTGTGATTTATTTATTGAAGCTGTTTCTGAAAATCCAGAACAAAAATCAGATTTCTATAAGAATTTAGCAAAAGTATTACATGATAATACTATAGTTGCAACAAATTCATCAACATTATTACCAAGTTCATTCAAGGATTTACTACCTCATCCTGAAAAATATCTGGCTCTTCACTTTGCAAATGAAATTTGGAACAATAATACAGCAGAAATTATGGGACACAGTGAAACTTCCCAAGAAGCATTCGATGAAGTAGTAAGTTTTGCAAAAGATATAGGAATGATTCCATTAAAATTAAAGAAAGAACAACCTGGATATCTACTAAATTCATTATTAGTTCCATTATTAGATGCTGCAATGACTCTAAAGGCTTTGGACATAGCTGATATTGAAGACATAGACAACGCTTGGAGATATGGAACAGGCGCTGCATTTGGACCTTTCCAAATACTTGACGTAGTTGGTCTTAAAACTGCATATAATATCACTTTAAATAAACCAGATGTAAATGATGAAAATTCTGTAGCATATCAAATAGCTCAAATGCTAAAGAAATATATAGATGAAAATAAATTAGGTAGAGGAACAAAAGAAGGCTTCTACAAATACTAATTAAATTGAAACAAGCTCTTGATTAAAATCAAGAGCTTGTTTGTTTTCAAAATATTTTATTAGTCAATCCAGCCGTAAGCTTTCATTAATACTTCTACTGGTTTTCTTCCTTCATGACCATTAATTAATGGTTGAGTATCGGTATTTATTGCGTGAATGAAATCTTTGTATAGTGGAGTGTGTCCGTTTCCGTACACATTATCGATTGATTTGTCATCTTCCAATTCTGCGGTTTCAGATTCATCTTCAAATACCCAAGTTTTTATTTCGTTAACAGCTAACCCACCGATAACTGCAGTTCCTGTCGATCCAAATACAGAAATAGTTTCTTCAAGATTTTTAGGATATACATCGGCACTACCTTCCAATAGTCCAATTCTACCGCTCTTAAATCTCATCAAAATTACACCGTAATCTTCCATTTCTATATCTCTTAGGAAAGTTTCTGTTTCAGCTTTTACGCTTACTAATTCATCGTCCATCATCCATAACAATAAGTCTAGTGCATGTATACATTGGTTCATCAATGTGCCACCATCTAAAGCCTTTGTTCCTCTCCATGGTGCTAAGTTATAGTAGTTTTGATTTCTGTTCCATAAAACTCTTGCTGTGATGTTTGTCATCTTTCCAAATTTATTAGCATCAATTGTTTTTTTCAATTTTTGAATTGGAGGATTAAATCTGTTTTGGTGACATACCCCAACTTTTAATCCATTTTCATCAGCTAATTTATTAATTTTGTCGATTTCTTCCAAACTCATAGCCATTGGTTTTTCAATCAATACATGTTTTGATTGTTCTAAGCAGTAAAGAGCTATCTCACCGTGGTAACCACTTTCTGTTGAAATTGAACACATATCGATGTCGACTTCTTCTAACATTTTTTTGTAATCAGTGTATACTTTTACATCTCTGTCAGGAAATCTTTCCAAATATTCATCTCTTTTTTCAATTGCTCTTTCTTCAATAATATCGCATACTGCAACCAATTCCATTTCTGAATCATTGTTTGCAATTCCTTCTACGTGTTTATAAGAAATTCTACCACAACCAATGATTGCGCATTTAATTTTTTGCATATTACCTCTTATAATAATTCTATCTTATCTCTATTGTTTTCTACATTTCTTGTAGCGTATTTTGTATCAAATACAAATGGTGCATTGTCGACTACCATTTGATAATCAACATTTGTGTGATCTGCAGTTATAACCACTAAATCATAACCTTTAACTACTTCAGGATTAATTTCTTTTAATGAGTAAGTCTTGGATCCATCTGGATTGAAGTATGAAGGATTGAATCCATCATAGTAATCGATGATAGCTCCTTCTTCTCTGAACTTATCCATTACGACAAATGCTGGTGAATCTCTTAAATCGTCGATGTCTTTTTTGTAAGCAATACCTAAAATTAAAACTTTTGAACCATTTAAAGGTTTTTTAAATTTTCTAGATAAAATCTTCATAGATCTATCTACAACCCATTCAGGCATACTATCATTTACAGTACCACTTGCTTCTATGATTGGCATGTGCACATCGTATTCTCTAGCTTTCCAAGTCAAATAGAATGGATCTAATGGTATACAGTGTCCACCTACACCAGGACCTGGATAGAATGCTTGATATCCATAAGGTTTAGTCTTAGCAGCGTCTACTACTTCCCACATATTGATATCCATTTTATTAGCTAATTTAGCAAATTCATTTACCAATCCGATATTTACATTTCTGTATGTGTTTTCAAGAATTTTTTCCATTTCAGCAACTCTTGGTGAAGATACAGTCATAACTTCCCCTTCAAGTACATTTCTGTACAATGCTGCTGCAACTTCTGTAGATTCTGAACCAATTCCTCCAACAACTTTTGGAGTGTTCTTAGTTTTGTATTGTTTATTACCTGGATCTACTCTTTCAGGAGAAAATGCTAAGTAAAAATCTTCTTCACATTTCAAGCCTGAACCATTTTCCAATATAGGTCTCATTAATTCTTCAGTAGTTCCTGGATAAGTAGTGGATTCTAATACAACTATAGATCCTTTTTTCAAATGTTTAGAAACATCTGTAGTTGATTTTTCAACGTAAGAAATGTCTGGTTGTTGGTAAATATCCAATGGTGTTGGAACAGCAATAGCAATGAAATCGCAACTTGCAACTGATTCAAAATCACTTGTAGCTCTTAATTTTCCAGATTCAACGATAGATTTTAATTCTGAATCAACAACATCACCAATATAGTTAACTCCATCGTTAACCATTTGAACTTTTTCAGGTTGTACATCAAATCCAATAACAGTGTAACCAGCTTTTGCTTTTTCAACTGCTAATGGCAATCCTACATAACCTAATCCTACAACCCCTACTACTAGAGATTTATCTTCGATTTTGCCCAATAATTCTTCTTTTAAATTATTCATTTGATACCTCACTCAATTTATAATCATTTAATAAATATTTCTTGTCACATTTTTCACATATATAATCTGTGAGGGAAACTCTTTTTAGGTTTTCTCCACATGAACATGCATATCCATGATGTCTGGCTGGATTTCCTACTACAATTTCGTAATCCCCGACATCTTTTGTAACAACTGCTCCTGCTCCAATTATAGCATATTTGCCAATTGTGTTTCCACAAACAATAGTCGCATTGGCGCCAATAGATGCGCCTTCTTTGATAGTTGTTTTTCGATATTCATCTTTTTTCTCAATAAAAGCCCTTGGATTAATAACATTTGTAAACACACAAGAAGGTCCTAAGAAAACACCATCTTCACAAACAACACCAGTATACACACTAACATTATTTTGAACTTTACAATTATTACCAAGCGTAACATCTGGAGAAATCACAACATTTTGACCAATATTACAATTTTCTCCAATAGTGCTGCCTGACATCACATGACTAAAATGCCAAATTTTAGTACCTTTACCGATCTTTGTCTCTTCATCTATATAGCAAGATTCATGAGCAAAAAAGTCCATTATACTATCTCCTTTATAGAATTAATAATATATTCTCTTTCCTCATCGTTCATTTCTGGGAACAATGGAATAGCAAAAGTTCTTTCTGAAAGATATTCCGCATTAGGGAAATCTCCCTTCTTATATCCTAAATCATTAAAAGCTTTTTGTAAATGCATTGGCACCTTGTAATAAGTTCCAGTGGCGATGCCTTTTTCTTTTAATTTTGATTCTATTTCTTCTCTGTTTTCTGATTGTAAAATAAATAAATGGAAAACGTGCTTTCCGCCTTCAGTTTCTGTTGGCATTACCAATGAAGTATCCTTCAAAGCGTCGATGTATTTATGTGAAATACTTCTTCTATTTTCCGTATATTCGTCTAAGTGTTTCAATTTAATTCTCAAAATAGCAGCTTGGATTTCGTCCAATCTTGAATTATGACCGATTAAATAATTGTAGTATTTCAATGGATTGTAAACAGTATTGTCTCCTGAATTTTGTTCCACAACCTCAACTTCTTCATCATTTAATATAGCATAAGCTTTCATTCCATTTTCGCCACTACCGTGAACCTTCAATGCT
>NZ_JAGYZD010000109.1 GCF_018371055.1 Finegoldia magna
AGTAGTGATATTAAAAACTACACTGATTATTTAGTAGATAAGGCTGGGGGAGCAGTTCTCAAGTGGTTAATCGAGGGTGCTAAAAAGGCTATTGATGAAGATTTTAAATTCAGCCTACCTAAAAAAGTGGCTGATGCTATCAATGAATATAAGGAATCAAATAACTGGTTTAAGCATTTCTTAAATGAGTGTTGTGAGATTGATTCATCCTATGAAGAAAAATCTGGAGAAGTCTATCAAGAATATAGAGCCTATTGTCTAAGAATTGGTGACTATGTAAGGTCAACAACTGATTTTTATTCAGCTCTTTCATCCAATGGATTTATGAGAGTAAAACTTCGAGATGGAATTAAGATCCAAGGGCTAAAATTAAAAAGCGACTTTGTGTAAATTTAGCTATTGTGCAAGTCTCGAAGGTCATATATATAACTTTTATATAGTACTAAAATTAAAATTAGTATATATATAAAGGTTATAGAAGAGACCTTCGAGACCTTCACACAATCAAGAGAAAGGTTGAAATATCAATGCTAGAAAACGAAATAGAAAAAGCCTTAGTAGATAAGGTGAAACTCCATGGAGGTCTTTGTCTTAAATTTACATCTCCTTCTATGACTGGAATACCAGATAGGATAATACTTCTACCTAAAGGTAAGATAGGATTTGTGGAAACAAAAAGACCTAGAGGAGAAGTAAGACCAATTCAGAAAAAAAGAATAAGGCAATTTAAAAACTTAGGATTTAAGGTTTATGTTCTTGATTCCAAAGAAAACATTGACGAAATAATAAAGAGAATTGGAGGTGACTAATTGGAATACACTCCATATAAATATCAAAACTATGCTACTGAATTTATAAAAGAAAATAAAGAATCGGCACTTCTACTAGACATGGGTCTTGGCAAGACGGTTATAAGCTTAACAGCTATAAAAGACTTACTCTTTGATTCTTTTGAAATCTCTAAAGTTTTAATCATAGCACCATTAAGAGTTGCTAGAGATACATGGAAGGAAGAAATAGAAAAATGGTCCCACCTTGATATCTTAAAATATTCAGTAGCCATAGGTAGTGAAAAAGAAAGAATAAAAGCATTAAATAAGCAGGCAGATATTTATCTAATCAATAGGGAAAATGTAGATTGGTTAATAAATAAAAGCGAACTACCATTTAACTACGATATGATTGTAATTGATGAATTATCATCTTTTAAATCTCATAGGTCAAAGAGGTTTAAAGCCTTGATGAAAGTTAGACCAAAGGTAAAAAGAATAGTTGGACTTACTGGAACTCCATCATCTAACGGACTAATGGACTTATGGGCTGAGTTTAGACTGCTTGATATGGGAGAGAGACTTGGAAGATTTATCGGTCAGTACAGGGAAGTCTACTTCAAACCAGATAAGAGAAATGGACCAATCATATATTCCTATAAACCACTGCCTTTTGCTGAAAATGCAATCTATGAAAAGATATCAGATATAACCGTTTCTATGAAAGCTGAAGATTATCTAAAAATGCCAAAGAAGATAAATAATGAAGTCTTTGTAAATCTATCAGATAAAGAAAGAGGTATATACGAAACCTTAAAAAAAGACTTGGTTGTTAGTATTAAAGATAAAGATATAGATGCTGTTAATGCTGCAGCCCTTTCTAATAAGTTACTTCAAATGGCATCGGGTTCTGTTTATGATGAAGATAAAAATATGATTCATATTCATGATAAAAAGCTTTATGCTTTAGAAGATTTAATAGAGGGTGCTAATGGAAAACCTGTTCTTATAGCCTATTGGTACAAGTCAGATTTAAAAAGAATCAAAGAAAGATTTGATGTAAGAGAACTTAAAACAAGTAAGGATTTTAAAGAATGGAATCAAGGTAAAATTCCAGTTGCCATTATCCATCCAGCATCTGCTGGTCATGGACTGAATTTACAAGCTGGAGGTTCAACACTTATATGGTTTTCTCTTACTTGGTCCTTAGAACTTTATGAACAAACCAATGCCAGACTTTATAGACAAGGGCAGAAAGAAACGGTTGTGATTCATCATATATTAGCAAAAGGAACTATTGATGAAGATGTGATGAAAGCATTAGAAAATAAGAACAAGACACAAGCTGCACTTATAGATGCAGTAAAAGCAAATTTAAAATGAGTAGAGGTTCTATAGGGAACTTACCTCAAAACTTATGGAGGTAAGAAATGAATACAAAAGAATATTTAAAACAAGCTTTTTATTTAGACAAGAGAATTAATAGTAAGCTGGAGCAAGTTGAAAGTTTAAATGCTCTGGCTACAAAAGCTACATCGACCTTATCAGATATGCCTAAGAGTCCTAGTAGAGGAACATCTAAACTTGAAGATACTATTGTTAAAATCATAGATCTTCAAGAAGAAATCAATAGGGATATAGATAGATTGGTAGATTTAAAAAAAGAGATTGTAAGAACAATAAAAAAGATTGAAGACAAAGAACTTCAAGTCGTTTTAGAAAAAAGATACCTCTGTTTTGAATCTTGGGAAAAGATAGCGGTTGAGATGAATTACTCAATTCAGCATATCTTTAGACTTCATAGTAAGGCTTTGAAAAATATAGAGGTATAAAAAAATCGGGTGACGCATAAATGCATCACCCGCAAAACTTTCGTTTTCAATTCGTACTAATATTATAATGGTATTATTGAAGAATGTCAACAACCTCTTTGCAAAAATCATACATTTGGTTTAATGCTGGGGACGATCTATAAAGATAAGCATCCCTAATCATTCTTCCATCGAAGAGTTCCTTAATACTTTTTAGGTAATAAGTTTTTAAATCTTCACTTTTAATAACTATATTTACTGCAATTAATAAAGAAATAAAATCCTGAACAGAATTATTTTTTAGTCTATCTTGGATTGTTCGTCTTCGGGTATTATGTAAAAGAGAATCTAATATATCAACTAATTCATTTTTATAATAACCACTTTTATTAACTAAATCATGGATTACACAATTATTGTGGGCTGAAGCATTTCTTATGTTCCTAACGTTATATAGTAAATCAGAACTAAATTCACCGCAAGAGTATTCTTTGCAATAGTACTTATAGAAATTAACAAATTCGCCAAAAGGAATTACCTCTAGGTAAACCCATATAGGATAATCGGGATGGGTATATTTCGCTAAAAGATTTTTTACATAAGGAGTCTCTCTTCGAAATTCTATCTCGTCTAGCATCTTTGGATAAATAGAAAGATAATTTTTTACAATATCAAATTCGTCTATTCCCCTCTCTTGGATATCTTTTAAAAGATTAACCTTTAAAGAATGTTCTACACTAAGACTAGCGTTAAGAATCCATTGTTTTAGGTACATATCAATGGTGGATAGATCTTTCAAAGCCATAAAATCTAAACCTACATATTGATTATTATGTTTTGAAAAATTTGTTTTATATGCAGTTAGCTTAACATAATAATTGTGTTGATTTAAAAACTTTATAGCGTGTTCCTCATCGCATAAATTAAATGTAATTCCTTTATCTTTTAATTTTTCAACTAATTGTTCAGTCTCAAGAATGCTTAACACCTCTCTTCCTAAAATTTGTTTAATATAATTATATCATAAACATGAGAGTAAAGTTGATAGAATGAGAGTAAGCAGTTGTAGTATTATTAAAATAGCAAAAGAATAATTAAAAGAGTCTTGGAGATTTAATCTTCAGGGCTTTCTTTATGGAGTGATAAAATGCCAAGTAAACCTAAGAGACCATGTTCACATCCAGGTTGTCCTGAATTAGTTGATGGACGATTCTGTAAGAAACATGAGAAAGAATACAACAAAAACTATGAAAAATATAAACGAGATCCTAAAACTCATAAGCGTTATGGAAAAGCATGGAGACTTATAAGGAAAAGATATGTAGCAGAGCATCCACTTTGTGAGATGTGTTTAAAAGAGAATAGAATGACAAAGGTAGAGGAAGTACATCACATACTTCCTCTTTCTCGTGGTGGAACTAATGACGAAGACAATCTTATGAGTCTTTGTAAATCTTGTCACTCAAAGATTCATGCAAAGAGTGGAGATAGGTTTGGAGGATAGTTTTCCGAGGGGAGGGGGAGTCTTAATCTCTACGACTGAACCCCATACCAACGGTGCCGCCCTTTCACGCACAAAAAGGCGGGTTCAAACGCCCTATTAAAAACATGGAGGTGATAGTATCGCTAAAGACGGAACATATAGAGGTGGAAGAAGAGTAAAAGCAGGGGGTAAACCACAGTCTGCTGCTGAAAAAATAGAAAAAGGTAAAAAAGTAGAAATACTAATGAATGATATTTCAACATTCACTCCAGAAGAAATAGATGCAGTTGACTTACCAGACGGAGCAGTTCTTGATGGAACAGATATGCCTACACCAAGTGATTATCTATCAGCAAAGCAAAAGAATGGAATACCACTAGGTGCAGATGAAATATATAAAGAGACATGGGGATGGTTAAAACAGAGAAACTGTGAAAACTTAGTAAATCCAAGATTATTAGAATCCTATTCTCAGGCTTTTGCAAGATACATTCAATGTGAAGAGGCAATAAGTCAATTTGGACTTTTAGGAAAGCATCCTACAACTGGTGGGGTTATTGCATCACCATTTGTACAGATGTCTAGTCAGTTTCAAAAAACAGCCAACCTTTTATGGTACGAGATTTATGACATAGTAAAAGAAAACTGCACTGAAGTTTATGAAGACTACGGAGAAGATATGATGGAAAAATTACTAAGGCAAAGGAGGTAATAAATTTGTACCCTTCCGATGAAACAAGACGAAATCATAGATTTCTTTGTTTCTATCGTTGGGCACGAGTACATTTTCATTATTTAAAGAAAGAGAGGAAGAAAATGTTTGAAAAAGTAAATCCAAAGCATCCAGATAAAATAGCAGATTGTATTGCTGGTGCAATTGTAGATTTAGCATATAAAGAAAAAGATAATCCTAAAATAGCAGTTGAAGTATTGCTAGGGCATGGAAATTGCCATGTAATTATTGAAACAGATTGTAATCTAAATAAAAAAGAAATTGTAACAGCAATTAAGAGGATAGCTGGAGAGGTCATAACAGATATTAAAATCGTAGAACAGGATATCCACCTATCAAATAATCAAAAAGAAAAGATAAGATGTGGTGACAATGGAATTTTTAAGGGAGTGCCAACATCAGATGAAGAAAAGAAACTATCTTTAATTGCTCGTGAAATTTATTCTAATTATCCTTACGATGGTAAATACATTCTTGATGGGGATAAACTCATCATCTGCCAGTCAAATGTATCTACAGAAATTTTAAAATCAATTTATCCAAGAGCAATAGTAAATCCATTGGGAGATTGGACTGGAGGATTTAATGTTGATACTGGAGCGGCTAATAGAAAACTCGGTTCTGATATGGGAAGAGCAGTAACTGGTGGAGGTCTGCATGGTAAAGACCTATCCAAGGCTGATGTATCAGTCAATATTTATGCCCACCTAAAGGCACAAGAGGAAAATAGAGAGATTGAATTATCCTGTGCAATCGGAGATGAAACTGTTGATGGTAGACCATATTCAGAA
>NZ_JAGYZD010000110.1 GCF_018371055.1 Finegoldia magna
GTTTGAACAGAGTGAAAACCAGCGCCTTGAGACGCTGGTTGGTATCACTCGGGCTTATAGCCCTTGAACAAACCACCCGTTTTACGGGTGGTCATGATTGCTTTGTTTAGTGTATAATTGTGTTATAAAGATATTTAGGAGGTGTTATCGTTTTCTATGGATATATTTTCTAATCATATTCTAAGTATGTTTTTTTTAGCAGTAACATTTATTTGTATAACACTGCTTATGTTATCAAACAAGAAGATTAAATACGGTGTACTGACTGCTGTTTTTTCTGTTCTATTTATTTTGTCTTATTATAATCACGGTGATATCAACATAGTAGGGATATTAGTATTTTTAATAGGGCTCTTATTCGTTGGATTAGAACTAATAGTTCCAGGTGGTTTTATTGCTGGAATTGTGGGTGTCTTATCAATGATTGTAGGAATAAGCATGATCATTAATAATCTGTACCTAGCATTTTTAACAGTAGCTATTGCTATAACAATTGATGTTTTGTTTATATTAGTATTTTTAAGTAAAGATTTTGACTCAAGTAAATTCAATAAATTTGTTTTAAAAGAAACTAATTCAAAATCATTTACTCAGTCATCAAAAAAATACTTGAACAAAAAAGGAATTACTATAACACCTTTAAGACCGAGCGGCAAAATCGAAATAGATGGTGATTATATTGACGCTATTACTAGGGGAGATTTTATTCCAAAAGGTTGCGAGGTTGTTGTTAGTGAAATAAAAGATTTTAAAATAATAGTAAGGAGAGTGTAAAATGCCATTTGAAATTCCATTTTTAGTACCTATATTAATAGTTATTTTGCTATTAGTATTCTTTTCGTTAGTTCCTGTAGGTTTATGGGTTACTGCTCAGTTTTCAGGAGTCCACGTCAAAATTTCACAATTAATTGGTATGAGATTACGTAGAGTTATTCCAAAAAACATTATAAATCCACTTATTAAAGCAACAAAAGCAGGATTAAATCTAACTACTAATCAACTTGAAGCACATTATTTAGCAGGTGGGAATGTAAATACTTTAGTAAATGCATTAATCGCCGCTCAAAGAGCAGATATTGAGTTAGAGTTTGAGAGAGCAGCAGCTATTGATTTAGCTGGTAGAAATGTTTTAGAAGCAGTACAAGTTTCTGTTAACCCAAAAGTAATTGAAACTCCAAACATTGCTGCAGTAGCAATGAACGGTATTGAAGTTATAGTTAAAGCAAAAGTTACTGTTAGGGCAAATATTGAAAGATTAATTGGTGGTGCCGGAGAAGAAACTATAATAGCTAGAGTTGGTGAAGGTATTGTAACTACTGTAGGTTCATCAGAATCTCATACATCTGTGCTTGAAAATCCAGATTCAATCTCAAAAACTGTATTGAACAAAGGATTGGATTCAGGAACTGCATTCGAAATACTTTCGATTGATATTGCAGATGTTGATGTAGGAAGAAATATCGGAGCAAAACTACAAACAGATCAAGCAGAAGCTGACAAACGAATTGCTCAAGCTAAAGCAGAAGAAAGAAGAGCTATGGCTGTTGCAAAAGAACAAGAAATGATAGCAGAAGTTCGTTCAATGAGAGCGAAAGTAGTTGAAAGTGAATCAAAGGTTCCTCTAGCTATCGCTAAAGCTTTAGAATCTGGTAATTTGGGAGTCTTGGATTATTATAATATGAAAAATATTATAAGTGATACTGAGATGAGACAAGCTATTTCTGGAAATAGCGAAAAAATTAAAGAGGATGATAAGTAATGTTTTCTTTTCTATCTCTTGTAATTACGATAATAATTGTAAAGTTTTTTGCTAACTATTTTATTCACATGAGTAGTTCAAGACGTTATCAAAAAAACTTTAACCGTAAGAACTATCGTAAGAAAAAGACATTAGAAGATTTAAGAAAAGATAAATCAAATACGAAATTATCTTCTAATAAATCAAACAATTCTCAATACAATCAAAATAATATCGATAATTTTGAGCAAACTAATAATAGAAAAGAAAATCAAAAATTAATTGATAAAGATTTTTTCGAAGAAAAAAACGACGAATTAGAACTTATTAGAGTTGAGATTAATGATGAATTTAAACATAAAGATGAATTAAAAAAAGCTATCATTATTAAAGAAATAATTGATAAGCCTTTGTCTTTAAGAAATAGAAGATAGTTTGATTATTATGATTAATTATGATACAATATGTTTAGAATAAATTGTGGCTAAGAGTGGGAAATCCCACTCTTATTTATTTAAATAATTTACGAAAAGGAGATATATGAATAAGAAATATCTTAGGGAACTTATGAATAATGACCTCAGTCCTTTAATTGAAGATACCGGAATAGACTTTTATGATGTAGAATATTCAAATCAAAATGGAAAAAATATTTTGACTTTTTACATTGAAAAGGACGAAGGTCTAATATCAATTGATGATTGTGAGTTAATAAATAATAGAATAACTGACAAACTAGACGAAATAGATCCTATTTCAGATCCCTATTATTTAGAAATTGCATCAGTAGATATAACTACACCATTCACTAGAGATAAAGATTTCAAAAAAAATTTAGGGAATGTTGTAATAGTAAATTTATATCAAAAATTAGATAGTAAGAAAGAGTTCAAAGGTATTTTAAAAGATTTCAATGATCAAGAAATATCTTTGGAATTAGAAAAAAATCAAATTAAAATTGAAAGGAGTAATATATCATCGATTAAGCTTTCATTATTCGATTGATAGTAATTTATGAACAATGATTTTATAAAGGCTCTTGATGAATTAGAAAAATCAAAAAAAATACCAAGAGAAGTTGTTTTCGATGCTTTAGAAAAAGCATTGATTAAAAGCTATGAGAAAAATTTTGATTATCAAGACCATGAAAACGAAGAAAGTTCTGTAGAAGTTAACATAAATAGAGACAACGGTAAGGTGAATTTATATGCAATCAAAACTGTTGTTGAAAATGTTGAAGACAAAAATACTGAAATAAGTTTAGAAGAAGCTAAGACTATTAAACGTAAATACGATTTAGGTGATAAAGTAAAAATTGAAATAACACCTAAAAACTTCGGAAGAATAGCTGCTCAAACTGCTAGAAATATTGTTATTCAAAAGCTAAAAGATGCAGAACGTGATAATATTTATAACGAATTTATTGACAGAGAAAAAGAAATAATTACTGGAACAGTTCAGCGTGTTGAACGTGGAATTGTTTATATAGATTTGGGTAGAGTAGAAGGTATAATACCAGTTTCAGAACAAATAAAATCTGAAGAATATACTCCTAACAAAAGATTAAAACTTTTTATTAAAGAGGTCAAAAACACTACAAAAGGAGCTCAAATAATATTATCAAGGACAAATAATTCTCTAATAAAAAGATTATTTGAATTAGAAGTTCCGGAAATAAATGATGGAACTGTTGAGATTTTTAGTGTTGCAAGAGAACCTGGCTCAAGAACTAAGATCGCGGTATTCAGTAATGATGAAAATGTTGATCCAGTTGGCTCATGTGTAGGTTTTAGTGGTACCAGAGTTAAGTCTATTGTGGATGAGTTGAATGGGGAAAAACTTGATATTGTTATTTGGTCAAAAGATATTAAGACTTTCATATCTAATAGTTTAAGTCCTTCTGAAGTAATAGCGACATTCATTGATGAAGCTCAAAAAATATGCCGTGTAATTGTTTCAGAAGATCAATTATCTCTAGCTATAGGAAAAGAAGGGCAAAACGCAAGACTTGCAGCTAAGTTAACTAACTGGAAAATAGACATCAAAGGACATAATCAATATTTAGAATCTTATGAAGATGGAAGCTTGTCTGTTGAATTCGATGGAGAAGTAGATTTTCTAGAATCTAATGGTATTGAAGTTAGAGATGAAGATAAAGACAAAGTATTTGATAAAATTAAATATCATGAATCAGATGATATAGAAGAAATTGAAGATATTGAGGATACTGAAGAAGATAATTCTTTCGATTCCGAAAACACTGAAATTGCAGAAGATTCTGAAAATTAAATGTATTTAAGCTTTGGAGTATTAAATGAAAACTAAAAAAATTCCTTTAAGAAAATGTGTTGTTTGTGGTGAAAATAAACCAAAGGAAGAACTAATAAGAGTTGTTTTTAATAAAGATGACGGAGTTTCTGTAGATTTGACAAATAAGAAAAATGGCAGAGGGGCTTATTTATGCAAGGATCTAAAATGTATAAACAAGGCAAAGAAAAACAGAAGACTAAATCAGGTTTTAAAAACAGATGTAGACGCACTTATATATGAGGAGTTAATTAACCATGTAGAAGATTAATCAAAAGGAGGTCTTTGTATGGAAAAGATAAGAGTATACGAATTGGCAAAACAATTAAATGTTTCAACAAAAGACTTAATGAACAAATTAAAAGAGAACAAAATTGAAGTTAAAAGTCACATGTCAACATTAGATAAAGACCAAATATCAAAAGTTAAATCTTTTTATGAAAAACCAAAAAAAGTTCAAAATAATCAAAAGAACAGTAATTTAAAAAAAGAAAATAAACAAGATGTAAATAAAATTTCAAAAGAAAACGTGGAAAGTAAATCACATACTGAAACTAATAAACAAGACAGTAATTCTAAAAAAAGATTTAAACCAAAACATCCAAGAAATAATGATGATGAATCTGTATCTCATTTCGATAAGATAAAACATAAAAACAAATCTGAAATGAATGAAAAACATGATTCTAACGATAAGAAAAAGAATAAGAATTTTAAAAATAACAAAAACAAAAATTCTAACAATAATAAAAATAATAGAAATAACAAGAACAATAGAAATAATAAAAATAATAATCAAAATAAAAAAGAAGAAGTTATCAAGAATGAGCCAAAAGAACCTAAGAAATTTATTATTCAGCCTACAATCACAGTAAAAGATTTATCTGAAAAAATAAGTGTATCTATTAGTGAATTAATAATGAAACTAATGGAATTAGGTATAATGGCTAATCAAAACCAAGAAATTGATTTTGATACTGCAAGTTTAGTAGCTGGCGAATTCAATGTTATAGTTGAACAAGATGAAGTCGAAGATTTTGATGACGATGACGTTTTCAACCTAGATTTTGAAGATAAGGATGAAGATTTAAAAGAAAGACCACCTGTCATCACTGTAATGGGGCACGTTGACCACGGTAAAACATCTATACTTGACAGAATTAGAAATTCTAAAGTAGCTGGCAGGGAAGCCGGAGGAATTACACAACATATTGGTGCGTATACTATTAGAGTTAACGACAAAAAAATAGTATTCTTAGATACACCAGGTCACGAAGCTTTTACAGCAATGAGAAGCAGAGGAGCACAAGTAACAGATGTTTCAATATTGGTAGTTGCTGCAGATGATGGTGTAATGCCTCAAACGGTGGAAGCCATAAATCACTCAAAAGCTGCTGGCGTTCCAATAATTGTAGCTATTAATAAAATAGATAAAGAAAATGCTAATATCGAAAGAGTAAAAACTGAATTAGCTGAAAATGGATTGGTACCTGAAGACTGGGGTGGAGATACAGTTTTAGT
>NZ_JAGYZD010000111.1 GCF_018371055.1 Finegoldia magna
TTCGGTGAATATTGGTTACAAGATAAGGACAACACCAATCATTATTTGTACGATACGAAATACGATGTGGATTTGTTCGATGTGGCACTTCATTTTAATATGTATTCTGCATCAAAAATGGGCGATAAATTTGATATGAGAAAAATTTTCGACAATACTTTGGTTCAAGAACATCCAACCATTGCGGTTACATTCGTGGATAATCACGACAGCGAACCTGGTCAATCGTTGGAATCATTTGTTGAACCTTGGTTTAAAAAGATTGCGTACGGTTTGATTCTACTAAGAAAAGATGGATATCCTTGCGTGTTTTACGGTGATTATTGTAAAATAGGTGGAGAATTTAATATCGAAGGGCAAAAGGATATTATAGATAATTTGATGTACATCAGAAAACACTACGCATTTGGAGAACAGACAGATTATATGGAAAATGAAAATTTGATAGGTTGGATTAGACACGGCGATGATTTTCACAATACAATGGCTGTAGTAATCAGCACAGCTGACATCAACACTTTGAGAATGAATGTAGGAAAGGAAAATGCAGGTAAAAAGTATACGGAAATCACTGGAACAAATTCTAATGAAATTGTAATCGATGATGAAGGATTCGGAGATTTTGAAGTGGGAGCCGGAACTTTGAGCGTGTGGGTATGTAATGAGTAAATTTTATGCGGTAAAAATTGGAAAAAATCCTGGGATATACAATAGTTGGTCAGAGTGCCAACAACAAGTAAATGGTTTTAAGGGAGCGATTTTCAAATCTTTTAAGACAAAAGAAGAGGCAGATAATTTTATAAATGGCGAAGATAATAAAAAAGTAGCGTCCATTGATAACTTAAATGAAAATGAGTGTATAGCTTATGTAGATGGTTCATTCAAAAAAGATACAGGAGAATACAGCTTTGGTTGCGTGTTGTTTCACGATGATAGAATCGACAAATTCAATCAAAAATTTCCCAAATCAGAATACTCAACTCATAGAAATGTATCTGGAGAAGTTAGTGGATCTGTATTTGCAATCAAAAAAGCTATGGAATTAAACATGAAAGAAATCACGATTTTTTATGATTATCAAGGAATTGAAAGCTGGGCGACTGGCGATTGGAAGACCAACAACAATCTAACAAGAGATTACAAGAAATTTATCGATGAAATAAAGTCTCAAATAGACATTAATTTCGTAAAAGTCAAAGGCCACTCCAACGATAAGTATAACGATATGGCTGATGAACTAGCAAAACAAGCGTTGGGGATAAAAAAGTAAGGATTATAATCTATAATAAAAAAGTAGATTACATTTTTACTAAGAATATCATACGGAATAAATTGTTCTGATTTCAAATCGAAGAACTACGTAAAAATCCAACTGTTTGAGGGCTTGCTCGAGTTTTGGATTTTAGTAGTTCGAGATTATGAAATCTCCAATTTATGTAGTCAAATATTCGTGTAAAAATGCTTTTCTACTTTTTCTTAGCTATCTTACACAAAAAAACTCTCACGAAAATCGTGAGAGTTAACTTTTATTTAAATATTATCATAAGTTGTGTGATTTTTCTCTTATCTACATTTACTACTACGAATTTCAAATTCTCAAATTCTACTTCATCTTTTGATTTTGGCATTCTATCTAAGAGTTCAATCACAAATCCACCTATTGAATCGAACTTTTCGCTTTGAATGTTGAGGTCGAATCTTTCATTCACCTCATCAATTCTCATTTCAGGATCGACTAAGTATTCATTGTCGCTAAGCTTTGTAACTTCTTTTTCGTTGTCGTATTCATCGTCGATTTCTCCGACAAGTTCTTCTAAGATGTCTTCCATAGTTACTATTCCACTCGTTCCACCGTATTCATCAATTATTATACTTATGGATATGTTTTTTGCTCGCATTTGTTTGAACAAATCAACAACAGGAATGTATTCGTAAGCATAAAATGCGGGTTTTAATATATCTCTGATTTTAAAATCGCTGTCGTCTTCGATGATTTTGTGTGCTAACTCTTTGATGTGCAAAACCCCAATAATATCGTCGATGTTATCTTCATAAACTGGAATTCTCGAATAAGTAATATTTTTGATGATTTCTTTCAAATCATTTTCTGCATCTTCGATATCCACAGAAGCCATGCTAGTTCTTGGAGTCATTATGTCGACTGCCAAAGTTTTCTTCAATTCTAAAGCATTTATCATGATTTCTGTTTCTTGGTTTTTGATGACGCCTTCTTCTTCACTAACTTCTACAAGTGTTTTGAGTTCTTCTTCGGTTAATGTCGAACTGTCTCCATCTTCTCCTATAAAAAGTTTTATAACTAAACGCGTTAGAAGATTTAAAACTTTAACAATTGGTTTGAAAATTATCGTCAATAAATATATAAATCTCGAAAATTTTAAAGCAACAGATTTGTTTTTGTATTGTGCGATTGTTTTCGGAAGAACTTCACCGAATATCAATACGAAAATTGTCATAACAACAGTAGATACCACAGCACCATTTTCATTGAAATATTTTGTAAACAGTATCGTAGCTATAGAACTGGCTGCTATGTTTACAATGTTGTTTCCAATTAAAATAGTAGAAATAGTTGCTTGCATATTGTCGTGCAATTTTTTTAATAAATGTGCATTTTTGTTATCCTTTTGATCTAATTGTCGAACTTTTATTTTGCTTACAGATGTTATCGCTGTTTCACTTGATGAAAACACAGCGGACATTGTAACTAAGAATACTAACGCAATTATTTGCGAGGCACTCGAACTGTCCATTACATCACTCTCCAAACATATCGTAACACATAAAAATATAGTTGTAAATAAAATATTTTGCTGATATTTTTAATTTAAAAACTTGTGCATTATAATACTATTAATAATTTAACAACAAACAAATCCCACAATATGGTATACTATTAATGTAGATAATACAGTAAAAAAGAAACGGTGATTAAAATGGATTTAAAAGAAAAAATTAGAGTTATAGATGGATTTCCAAAAGAAGGAATCTCATTCAAAGACATTACTACATTATTAAATGATAAAGATGCCTACAAATACGCGGTAGACCTTATGGTAGAAGATTTAAAAGACAAAGGAATAACTGTAATTGCAGCTCCTGAAGCTAGGGGATTTTTGTTTGGATCAGCTGTAGCATATGCTCTTGGAGTTAGATTTGTTCCAGTGAGAAAACCGGGAAAACTTCCTGGAGAAGTGTCAGAATATTCTTATGATTTGGAATATGGAACTGATAAATTAGAAGTTCACAAAGATGCAATTCAAGAAGGCGATAAAGTTGCAATTGTCGACGATTTATTGGCAACAGGAGGAACTGTTAATGCAGTTGCTAAGTTGGTTGAAAAAAACGGCGGAGAAATCACAGCTATGGAATTTTTGATCGAACTTACAGAACTTGGCGGAAGAGATGTCAACAAAAATTATTACATCAACACATTAGTTCAATACGAATCATAAAACTTATCCACATGTAAAAAGCATGTGGATTTTTAATTGCAAAAAAGCACAACCTCTGACATTCAAAGGTTGTGCTTTTAAGTTATTTGCTTTGCATTAATAAATTGTATTTGATATCCCATAATTTTTGAGATAAATCGACATGGAACAAATGAGGATGTTCAAATCTTTTAACTTCTTCCCATTGTTCGTCGATTTGTTCATTCTTTCTTTTGATGATTTCTTCTAATTTAGGTAAATCGTACACTAATTCTCCCTTATCAAACACTCTCACTAACAACTCTTTTGTTGTAAAGTTAGTCAATGTTTTTCTCTTCCAAGTGTGAATAGGGTGGAAGATTTCCAAATCTTTTGTTTCATCAATTTTTTCATCGTGAAGAGTAATCAAATCAGCTTCTGCTTTTCCACTATTTTTGTCGTAAATTCTGTAAACTGTTTTGAAAGCAGGTGTTGTGATTTTTTCGATGTTTTCACTGATTTTGATTTTAGGGATGATTTCTCCGTTAGGTTTTTCAACGGCGCATAATTTGTAAACGCCACCTAAAACAGGATCTGATTTTGCTGTAATCAATCTTTCGCCGACCCCAAATCCGTCTAGTTTTGCTCCTTGTTCAATCAAATCTGCTATTGTGTATTCATCTAATGAGTTACTTGCCATGATTTGACAATTTTCATATCCTGCATCATCCAACATTTTACGGGCTTGTTTGGATAAATAAGCAAGGTCTCCACTATCTATTCTAATCGACATATTTTTGATTCCACGAGGTTTCAAAACTTCATCGAAAACTTTAATCGCATTTGGCACACCTGATTTTAAAACATTGTAAGTGTCTACCAAAAATGAACAAGAATTTGGGAAAATTTCTGCGTATTTTTTGAATGCTTCGTATTCTGAATCAAACATCATAATCCAAGAGTGAGCCATTGTTCCAAAAGCTGGAACATCGTAAGTGATATCTGTCAAAGTGTTACTTGTAGCAGTAGCACCACCTATAAAAGCTGCTCTTGCTCCAAGAACTGTCGCATCCACTCCTTGTGCACGTCTTGCACCGAATTCCATGACAACTCTTCCTTCAGCTGCATGAACAATTCTATTCGTTTTTGTTGCAATCAATGATTGGTGATTGATAGATAACAGAGCAAAAGTTTCTATTAATTGCGCTTGAGGAGCAGGACCTCTTACTATCATCAAAGGTTCGTTAGGAAATGCAACTGAACCTTCAGGCATTGCCCACACATCGCATTCAAATTTAAAATTTCTAAGATAATCTAAGAATTTATCGCTGAACATATTTTTGCTCTTGAAATATTCAATGTCTTGTTCATCAAATCTTAAATTTTGAATATATTTTACAACTTCTTCCAATCCTGCAACGATAACAAACCCTCCGCTGTCAGGAATTTTTCTGAAATACAAATCAAAATAAGCATATTCATCTTCCATATTATTTTCTAAATATCCATTCATCATTGTAAATTCATAAAAATCAGACAACATGCTTAAATTTTCATAATTTTTCCAATCCATAATTTGCCTCCATATTATATTATGATTATTATAATCCAAATCCAAATGTTTGACAAAAAATTTAAAATATTATATAATAACCATACCACCAGTAGGGGGGGTAGAAAGGAGAAAAATGGAAGAAATAAAATTAAAAATACAAGGCATGAGCTGTGAATCATGTGCGGCTAGAATAGAAAAAGTATTAAGTAAATACGAATATATCGACACAGTTAACGTGAACTTGCTTCAAGAATACGCATATTTGAAATTAAAAGAAGGATACGACATAGAAACTATCGTAGACAAAATAAAAAAAGCGGGGTATGATGTTCCTGTGAAGACATCGAAGTTTGACATCGAAGGAATGAGCTGTCAGTCATGTGCATCTAGAATAGAGAAGGTTTTGAACAAAAATAATTTTAAAGATGTTAACGTAAATTTGTTGCAAAACTCACTTACAGTAAGTTTTTATGAAGGATACAAGACCAATTCTGATGTAAAAAGATTAGTTGACAAAGCAGGATATTCTGCAGAAATAAAAACAGACAATAAAATAGCTAACGAAAAAAATATA
>NZ_JAGYZD010000112.1 GCF_018371055.1 Finegoldia magna
ATATTGATTGATGGTAATATATAAGGTAGTGAAGGATGGATGTTTTATGACAAGAAAAAATTCTACTTTAATTAAAATGATAATGCTTTCAATATTTGTCGCAATAGGAGTTGTGATATCTCCAATTTTGAGAGTTGTTGGATTTTGTCCAACACAACATTTTGTTAATATAGTGTGTGCGGTATTTTTGGGACCATGGTATGCACTTTTGTGTGCGACGTTGATTGGGATAATCAGAATGTCACTAATGGCAATTCCACCGTTAGCATTGACTGGAGCTGTGTTTGGGGCATTTTTGTCGGGAGTTTTGTATAAAAGAACGAACAAATTAATTATGGCTTGTATTGGAGAAGTTATTGGAACGGGAATAATAGGATCGATTGTAAGCGTTCCTGTTATGAAGTTTTTCTTCGGAAAAAGCAATTTGACTTTGTTTTTCTACACACCATCATTTGTACTTGCGACTTTAATGGGAGCGACTGTAGCATTCGCATTTTTAAAGGCTATGCAAAAAAATAAAATGCTAGATAAATTAAAGGAAAGTATCAATGGATAAATTAATACAAAAAATGTCAGAGATTTACTCTGATTTGTACAACAGTAATAATCTGATTCATTGCCTTACTAATGCGATTTCAATCAATGACATGGCAAACGCAGTTCTGAGTGTTAACCAAAGTCCGTTTATGGCAGATAATCCACGAGAAGTCGAAGATGTTACGAAAAATTCTGATTCTCTGTTGGTAAATTTAGGAAACATCACGGATTATAGAATAGAATCAATCAAAAAATCCCTACGAATTGCAAATGAAAACAACATTCCAATTACATTGGATTTGGTTGGAGTGAGCGCGTCAAGATTAAGGCTTGATTTCACACTAGAAATCTTGCAAAAATACACAATAACTTGCATAAAAGGAAATTACAGCGAGATAAAATCGCTGGTTATTAAAGATTTAAGTACAAAAGGTGTGGATTCTAAAAAACTGGAAGTAAATGATGTGATTAATTATTGTAATAATTTGCACGAAAAGTACCATTCAATCGTTGTGGCAACAGGCCATACGGATATTGTGTGTTCAGATGAGATTTATCTGCTTAATAATGGCGATGAAAGGCTTTCAAAAATCACTGCGACAGGTTGTGTTGTGGGAAGTTTGATAGCGTGTACACTTAGCGTATCCCAATCGATAGAAGCATGTGTTCTAGCAATTAGCATGATGAATATTAGCTGTGAAATGATGGATAAAAGTGTTGGACTTAGTTCTTTCAAAATCGGTCTGTACGATAATTTATCCAAAATAAAATGGGAACAAATAAAGGAGAATATAAATGCGAGAAAAGTTGAATCTTAGCTTGTACTTGGTTACTGATAGGACAAATGTTAAAGATGAGGAAGTTTTTTTAACAAAGATTGAAGATTCTCTTAAAGGTGGAGTAACATTGGTACAACTAAGGGAGAAAAATATCTCTACAAGAGAATACATAGACTTGGCGAAAAAAGTGAAGGTAATTTGCGACAAGTTTGATGTGCCGCTTTTAATTGACGACAGAATTGACGTTTGCTTGGCAAGCAAGTGTGCAGGAGTTCATCTTGGAGATGAAGACATGGAAATAAAAGATGCAAGAAGAATTTTGGGAGATAATTACATTATTGGCGCAACTGCGAAAAGTGTTGCCAGAGCTGTCCAATGTGAAAAAGAAGGCGCAGATTATCTTGGAGTTGGGGCGATTTATCCGACAAAAACCCATGTTAAAACGAAAATAATATCGGTTGAAACTCTAAGAGACATCAACAATAGCATAAGCATAAAAACTGTCGCTATTGGCGGTTTAAATGAGGATAACATAGATGTATTAAAAAACAGTGGTGCAAGTGGGATAGCAGTCGTAAGAGCGTTGATGAATGACGACAATCCACAAGAAAAAGCACACAGATTATTAGAAAAATCAAAACAAATTTTAGAATTGAGGTAATTATGAAAAACAAATTTAAATTAGTATTGTTAGTTATGGTGTTGATGTTGGTTATGGTATCTTGCAAAAAAGCAAATCCAATCACACTTCCAAATATAGATGATTTACAAGTAATCACAGTTACAAAAATCGAAGAAAACAAGGAAGGACCAACGGCATCCATCACTTCGAAAAAAGATATCGTAGACACAATTAAATTGATAAAAGAAAAAGCAAAGCCAACTAGAAAAAAAACAAACAACGACACACCTGCGAATACAAAAGATTTTAGAAAAATGGAAATCTACTACGGAAAAGACGAAAAAATGACGTTGTATTTGTATCAAAACAAAAAATACTACATTGAAAAACCATACGAAGGAGTGTGGGAAATCGACAAGGATACGTTTAACAAATTAATCGGTGCAATGTAGTTTTATCGTAGAAATTTATTGTGTAGATAAACCATCATACACGAATATCTAGACTTCAAAAATTGTTGATTTCTAAATCTCAAATTCCTAAAATTGCAAACTCGTTTCACTCAAACAGTGCAATTTTTAACGGATTTCTCGATTTGAAATCAAATCAATTTTTTCCGTATGATATTCTTAGTATGATTGGTTTACTACTAAATACGAGTAATGATTTAGAGTGCATTTCGATGCGCTCTTTTTTCTTTGAAAAAATATTGCATTTGTGTCTGATCTGTATTATAATAAGTAATACAAGGAGGGCAGAATGATTAACATAAATACGACGAGTGATGTTCCAATTTACACTCAAATTCGAAACGAGATTATTAGAGAAATTGCTAGTGGAAATTTGCAAAATGGCGACGAACTTCCTTCTGTTAGACAATTTGCAAATGATTTGGGAATTAATCCTATGACGATTAGCAAAGCTTACAATATTTTGAAGGACGAAAAAATAATTGTAATAGATAGAAGAGTTGGTGCGAAGATTTGCGTGGACGAAGGTTATTCACGAAATTCATTTGAAGATGAATTGAAACTACTGTTAATGGAAGCGAAAATTCGTGGCAAATCACAAAAGGATATTAAAAATATAGTGGAGGAAATTATAAAATGATGTTGCAATTTATTTTATTTTTTAGTTTGGTGTTTATTTTGTTCATCATGCGAAGATTTAACATATATACATTGAAAATAAACGATACATTTATGTTGTTTACAAATTTTCCAAAAGGTTATGAAGATGATGAGTTCATCGTCAATTTGTTGGGAAAAACGAAGAAAAAATTGAATATATTATTTGTAGTGAGTATTGTTTTATCTTTAATTGTGTTACTTGATTATGATTGGATAATGCTTGTGTATTACAATTTAATAGTCGTTTATCTTGTGAGTGCAAATATTATCGAATACAACGCAATGAAAGAAATACGACAATACAAAAAGGACAATAATATATCGACTGAGAGTAGTATTTTGACGTATGATTTGAAGACTTCAAGAGATATTGAAAAAAAGAAAATCAAACTAAAAGCCTGGATAATTCCGCTGGTAGTTCAAATCGTATTGTTGGTAGCTTTTTTCAAAAACAGCGAGATGTTCTTCGTCATCATTTTGTTGCTAGTCGCAATGAGTGTGAGTACAATATTAACGGGATGTTTTTTGGGAAGGAAAAACACCAAAGTTTATTCGACTAATTCTGATGAAAACTTAAAGTTGAATGAAGAAAGCATCATAAAAGTGCAACAAACAATGTATGCGATATATATTATGTTTATCGTTTTGGGATTTGTTGTAGCTTATTACTCATCAAAAGATGTTTACAGAATTTTCCCGATTTTTTCATACATTGTTTTGTACACGTTAGCGATAATATTGGCTCTTTTTAAATATCAAACCATAGCAAAAAACTTAACTGCGATTAATAGCGACTTGTATAATGGAGACTTCTTTGATCCGTGGGGTTATTACAATCCGAAAGACGACAGGCTCATGGTTGAAGATGTAAGCGTGAGAAATGGTAATATGACATTTAATAGGGCAAAATTATCAGGCAAAATACTATATGCATTGACTGTTGTATTATTGATTTCAGTTGAATTTTTGATGATAAATATGAGTTTACCAAAAACGTATACTGTAGATAACACGCCAAGCACTCTTACAATTACTGAATCTGTTTATACTACTATAATCGACAAAAAATCAATCGAAAAAGTTGAGCTAATCGAAGATATCAACAAAACAGATGGCATAAGATTAAATGGAACATCACTTAAACACTATTCCTATGGGAAATTTAATATCAAGGGAATTGGAAACTGTGATGTGTACATTCATAACGACAATCCAAGAGCTATTTGGATTAAGACTAATGATAATAAGAACCTTGTGTTTAATTTCCCAACTGTAAAAGAAACCGAAAAGTTTTATAAAAATTTACACTAATTGTTTTTTTGTAAATTCTGGGTATATATTAATTAATAAATATTAGTAGAAATATTTTATTAATATGGGAGGGGATTTATGAAGAAATTTTTGATGGTTGCATTATGTATGATGATTTTTGTATCGTGTGAAAAAAAAGAAGTGTACAAGGGCGTAGAATCCAGCGTAAAAGTAGATAGAATCAAAAAAATGGATTCTCACAACAAATACACAGATAAGTTAAAGAATTCTGAGTTTATTCAGAAATTGTATGGAGATAAAATTGTCGTGTTAAAAGATGGCAAGAACTTTATTTACGACGATTCCAAGGACGAATTGGTGCAACTAGATGATGGATACGGAATACACGATGTCGATAATAAAGATTATCTACTTTACAAATCAGATGAATCTTTTGCTTCTAAGTTGATGATTAAAAGTGATGATGGAATGAAAAATCTCACATCAACAGAGCACATTAGTGATGCTAAGTTGTTGGATAAAAATGTATATGCTATGGTTTTGCGTTCTGATTCTCCAATTAAATTTTTTGAATGTGAGATTTTCAAGAATAATAATGACACATTTGAATCTACTGGCAAAATTGGGAAATTAATCAAAAACGATAAGTCTGTAATGTATATGAATTATGAAAAGGACAAATTAACTGTCAAGGATATGGACGATAAGGAAATCTTCAGTAGAGATTTGAAAGAAGATGAGTATCCTATTGATGTTGTGATGAATAATAAAGATGTCTTCTATTCTTTGTACGATTTTAAAACTGGAAATTCAAGGTTGTATAAGAATGATAAGTTGATAATGGAATCTACTATTAAAGGTTATGAAAATGTATTGAAAAGATTTAAAGTGTCTAAAAAATATATGACTTGGTTGGATAATAAGATTGCTTATAATCTAGAAAAGGATAAACTCGTATTTTTTGAAGATGCGAAAGATGATACAATGATCGTTCCAATAGGTGATAGCGTGTACAGTTTGAAAATTAAAAACTCAATTGGAGTTTTCAATGATGACACTATAAAATTCAAATAGAAAATCATGACCACCCGTAAAACGGGTGGTTTGTTCAAGGGCTATAAGCCCGAGTGATACCAACCAGCGTCTCAAGGCGCTGGTTTTCACTCCGTTCAAACCTAACTGTTTTTGCCACTTTAG
>NZ_JAGYZD010000113.1 GCF_018371055.1 Finegoldia magna
ACTTGGTGATTTTTTGGTATAACCTAAGAACGCCTACCCGCATAGCGGGTAGTTTATTGTTTCGTTCGCATGCGAACTCAACTGACTAAAGTCATCAATAAAAAAAGATTCCTATAAGGAATCTTTGATTAAATATCAATTTCATTAGAAATTTCTTTTTTTTCTTTTAGCTGCTTCAGATTTTTTCTTTTTCTTTACGCTAGGCTTTTCATAATGTTCTCTTTTTCTATATTCAGATAAAACTCCAGATCTAGCACATTGTCTTTTAAATCTTTTTATAGCATTATCTAATGATTCGTTTTCTCCTACTTTAATTTCTGACATGGTTTCCCTCCCCTCTTTATTGCAAGAATGCTCACAAAAGAGCAGAATTTATACCAAAATAGTATAACACAATTCTAATAAAATAACAATATTTTTATGGCCAGCTAAGTTTTTTCTTGCCTAACACGTGAAAATGCATGTGATGTACTGTTTGTCCACCATCTTCTCCACAGTTATTTACTATTCTATAGCCAGACTTATCAACATCGAACTCTTTTGCTAGTTTTGCAATTACTTCAAATATATGAGCAACTATTTGTGAATTTGATTCATCAATATCATTAGCACCAGAAATATGTTCTTTAGGAATAACTAAAAAATGTACTGGAGTAACAGGATTGATGTCGTGAAAAGCGTATACCAAATCATCCTCATATATTTTTTTAGAAGGTATTTCTCCATTAACTATTTTACAAAATACACAGTCCATGACTCGCCTCCGGTGTTATTATACCAAAAAATATTTAACTTTTCAATTATTCACACACAAGTTCTTCATTTTCTCTTCTATTGCATACAACGTCTATTATTTTATTAGAAAGATTTGGATTATATTCTCTTTTTACTCTTATATAATTTGTTGTATATCCTTTAATATATCCATCATCATTTTTTGATTCAAACAATACTTTTATTGGTTGATTTAACATATTATCTAAAAATTTGTCTGTATAATATTTTGATTTTTCTATTAGTAGTTTACTTCTCTCTTTTTTTACAACTCCAGATACTTGATTTTTCATTTTACTTGCTACAGTGCCTTTTCTGTTGGAATATTTAAACACATGTATTTTTGAAAATTGAATCTTATCAACGAAACTCAATGTTTGTTCGAAGTCTTCATCAGTTTCTCCAGGGAAACCAACTATTATATCTGTAGTAATAGCAGCATTTGGATAATATTCTCTTATTAAATTAACAGTTTTCTCATACAAATCTGTATCATATTTTCTATTCATAGATTTAAGTATTGAATCAGAACCACTTTGCAAAGATAGATGGAAATGATCACAAAATTGTTCTACTTTACTTAATCTATCTAAAAATTGCTTGTCTACAATTCTTGGCTCTAATGAGCTCAATCTTATTCTCTTTATTTTATCAATTTGTCCGATATCTTCTATTACATCAATCAAACCAATATCATTATTATCTAAGTCTTTTCCGTATGATGCTACATGGATACCTGTCAGTACTATTTCTTTGAAACCATTATCTGCTAATCTTTTTGCTTCTAGAACAATATCTCTAATATTTCTAGAACGTATAGGTCCTCTCGCGTAAGGAATTATACAGTAAGAACAAAATTGACTACAACCTTCTTGAATTTTAATATAAGCTCTTGTCATAGAATGTTCTGTATTTATAGTTAATTCTTCAAATTCTCTATTTTTACCTATACTTTCGACCTTGTTTATAATTTTATTAGATGATTGTGCTAGTTCACATAATTCCACGATTTCTTTTCGGTATTTTGTTCCGAGTATTACATTTACACCTTCAATATTTTCTATTTCATCAGGACTAACTTGAGAGTAACAACCTACAACAGCAATTATTGCATCACTGTTTTCAGATCTAATCTTAGATATCTGTTGTCGACTTTTTCTATCGGACAAATTTGTAACGGTACATGTATTAAGCACAAAAACATCGCAATTATAGTCTTCAGTAATTTCATAACCATTTTTTACAAATAATTCAGCCATAGCCTCTGTTTCGTATTGATTAACTTTACAACCTAATGTTGAAAATTTTACTTTTTTCATTATTTTATATCTCCTAATTCATATTGAATAATACTCAAAGCACAAATTGGAGCTGTATCTGCGCGTAAAATTCTGTTTCCTAATGAAACTGATTTAAATCCTTTTGACTTTAAAACTTGTAAATTTTCTTCAGATAATCCGCCTTCTGGGCCAATGAAAATATTAATATCTTTGTTATTTGAATTAGTTAACAAAGATTGGAAACTTTCAGTTTCATTTTCATAGAATACTAAATTTAAACAATTATTTTGAGTTGAAATTTTATTGATATTAATTAGTCCTTCAATTTCAGGGATAAATGTTCTCTTTGACTGTTTGGACGATTCTAGTGCTATTTTTTCAAATCTATTCTTTTTCTTAATCCACTTTTTTTCGTCTAATTTGACAACAGTACGTTCTGTTTCTACAAATACGATTCTGTTTACTCCCAATTCAGTGGCTTTTTGAATGATATACTCATTTTTATCTGATTTAAGGATACATTGATATAAAGTAATGTTCAGAGGAGATTCATATTGAACGTTATCTTCATCTATTATTTTACAAATTATTTCATCGGGAGTAATATCTTCAATTTCGGTTACAAAAGTTGTATCTTCAATTACTTGATGAATCAAATCACCTTTTGTAAGTCTTAAAGAATTTTTGATATGATTATAATCTTCGCCTTTTATAATAATTTTATCATCTATCTTATCTTCGGGATTACGAAAAGTCCTATACATTTTTGAACCTACTTATTACGCTAATCCATTCACCTTTTTCAGATATTTCTACAATTTCAAGATTGTTTTCTTTTAAAATATTTACAATGTTATCTCTTTGTGAATTGATTAATCCTGAGCAAATGAAAATGCCATCTTTTTCTAATGCTTTTGGTAAATCTGGAATTAAAATGTCTAACACGTTTAATAAAATATTAGCTATCACTACATCGTATTTTTTATCAACTTTATCTAATAGAGAACCTTCTACAGCTTTGATATTAGATATTTTATTCAGTTGCGCATTATCTAATGTTGCTTCGATAGCTAATGGGTCAATATCTGTAGCAAAAACTTCTTTAGCACCTAATTTTGAAGAAGCTACAGAAAGTATTCCTGATCCACAACCAATGTCTAAAACACTCTTATTATCAAGCTGCAGCTGTTGAAGTTGTTCAATACATAAGTTTGTTGTTTCGTGGAGTCCTGTACCAAATGCCATTCCTGGATTAATTTCTAGCACGGTGTGATCAGTTTCATCTATTTCAATCCAGCTAGGTTTTATAAGAATATTGCCAATATAAAATGGTTCGTAGTACTTTTTCCATTCATTAGCCCAGTCCATATCTTCAATTTCTTTGTTCTTACTAATTTGAACATCTATCTTGTTATTGATAGAGAATTCATTAATTTTTGCTTCAATTTCTTCGTAACTTACTTTATCATCTTCGTAAAAAGCTTTAATGATGACATTATCATGTGGTGTAAAATCTTCGTCGTCTATTACCACCCAGTAAGGTTGATCTTTCTTAAAATCTAAAACATCTTGATAATCATCTATTTGTAAATTTTCTATTCCTAGATCATATAGTATAGAACTTATGATTTCGTCATATCCTTTTGGACATTTAATATCAAAGCTTAGCCATTTTTCCATTATTCAAACATATCCTTTATTTTATCAAATATTGATTTCTTTTCATTTACATTTAATTCTTGATTCATACTTTCTGAAAATTCAATCAATTTTTCTTTTTGATCTTTATTTATTTTTTTAGGAACAATGATCTTAACAGTAAATAAGATGTCTCCTCTTGTATTAGAATTTAAATATGGAACTCCCTTTGATTTAAGTTTAAATGTTGTATTTGGTTGAGTTCCTTCTGGAAGTTCAAATTCTTCTATGCCATCTAAAGTTGGAACTTCAATTTTAGAACCAAGCACAGCCTGAGCATATGTGATAGGCATATCAAAGACAATATCATTATTAATTCTTCTGAAAAATTCATGTTCTCTAATCTTTATGATAACATATAAATCGCCTGGACTACCATTATTTTCGCCATCATTACCTTCGCCCTTTACACTCATTATAGCTCCATTGTTTATTCCTTTAGGTATAGTAATGTTTATTGTTTTTCTTTGAACTTCGTATCCTTTACCTTTACAATTTTCACATTTTTCATCGATTACATAGCCTTCTCCATGACATTTATCACATTCAGATTGTTGTGTAAAAATTCCAAAAGGTGTTCTTTTAGTATCGTTTATGATCCCAGTACCATTACATTTATCGCATTTTCTCTTTTCTGTTCCTGGCTTTGCTCCATCGCCATTACAAACATGACATTTTACCTTTTTCTTATAAGAAATTTCTTTTTTGGTACCATTAATTGAATCTTCAAAATCTATTTCTAGTTCAACTTGAATATTAGAGCCTTTTCTAGGGGCATTTGGATTTCTAGAATATGATCTAGAACTAAAACCACCAAATATATCACCGAAAAAATCACCAAAAATATCACCGATATCGGAGAATCCTCCCCCTGAACCTTGATCAAATATTCTATCTCCGTACATATCGTATTTTTTTCTTTTTTCTTTATCACCTAAAACCTCATATGCTCCGTTAATTTCTTTAAATTTATTTTCAGCTTCAGGATCACCACTGTTTATATCTGGATGATATTTTTTCGCTAATTTTCTATATGATTTTTTTATTTCTTCTTGAGTTGCGTTTTCATTAACCTCAAGTATTTCGTACAAATTTTTCATTATTCACCATCCTAATCTACTGACTTTTCTATTTTACTAAAAGATACAAAAAAATCAAGGGGTAAGAATTTTACCCCTTTTTAAGATTTTTTAGTTATTATTTATTTTCGTCGTCATCAACAACTTCATAATCAGCATCTACAACATCATCATCTTTTTTAGATTCTTGAGAAGCTCCTGGTTGTTGAGCTGTGTTTTCATATAGTTTAGAACTTAATTTGTACATTTCTTGAGTTAATTCATCTGTCTTAGCTTTAATATCGTTGTTATCTCCTGAGTCTAGGATTGATTTTAAAGCTTCTACTTTTGAATTGATATCAGATTTTTCGGATTCTGAAACCTTGTCGCCTAAGTCTTTGATTGTCTTTTCAACTTGGTAAATTACAGATTCAGCGTTATTCTTTGTTTCAATAGTTTCTTTTTTATTTTTATCTTCTTCAGCATACTTACTTGCTTCGTCAACTTTTCTCTTGATTTCTTCATCACTCATTTTAGTTGAAGAAGTAATTGTCATAGCTTGTTGTTTTCCAGATCCTAAATCTTTAGCACTTACATTTACAATACCATTCGCATCGATATCAAATGTTACTTCAATTTGAGGTACTCCTCTTGGGGCTGCTGGAATTTCAGTTAAGTTGAATTGTCCTAACAAAGTATTGTCAGCTGCCATTTCTCTTTC
>NZ_JAGYZD010000114.1 GCF_018371055.1 Finegoldia magna
TGATAGCTATACCAAGTGGAATTAGTAAAATTACCGACAAGTTATAGCTCATCTTAGATTTAGATTTCATAAATTCCTCCTATAAATTTTACGAAAAAACTTTTCGCGTTGAATAAATTTTATCATAATACGACTAATTAATAAATCATTTTTCGTTAAAAATATTAACAAAAATTTTGTGTTACTAAAATATTTAATTCAAAATCTACAAAACTCTCAGCATACCCTTTTTGTTAGGAAATTGTTGAAAATGAAATTTTTCGTAAAATGCATCATAAGGAGTATTCGCAAGCAAAATAATATACGCATCTTCATCGTAATTTTCGTCCAAGTAGTTGCTAACCTCATTCATCAAAACCCTTCCCAAACCATTTTTCTGATAGCTTGAATCCACCATAACATCAGTAACCACAAGACTAATCGCCCCATCTCCGACAACCCTTGCCATCGCAATCAACTTATCACCATCGTAAATTGATGTAATGAAAAGAGAATTTTCGATTGCAACCTTCGCATTCTCCCTTGATTTTCTATTTCCAATACCAGATTTTTCACGCAAATCGTTGTACTCATCTGGACTAACTGCTGCATTTTTTATAACGTATTTTGTATTCATAATTCACCTCACAAATATTATCCATTATTTTTCTAATTTTTACAAAAAAAGAGATATCAGCTTGCTGCCAATATCTCTAAAGTTTTATTTTGAAATACTTTCTACTCCTCCAATTACTTGGATTTCTTTGATGTTAGAATCGTTCAAATATTTTTGAACAGATGCTGGAATTTTATCTTTTTCAAGTAATATTATTGGAGTTTTATTAATTTGTGTTATAGGACCTGCAACTAATGCGTCTACATAATTATATCCATTTGCTACAAGGATTTTTTCTGCTTTTGGATAGATGTGTTTTGCGACTTCTACTGAAGTTTCGAATCTATCTTTTCCACTTAATCTAGTTACTTTTATTCCCATAGATACAAGCTCTTGTTCGACTTTTTCTGATACAGAAGATTTTCCGCCTACAATTACAATTTCATTTACTTTCCATTCTTTAATTGCTTTCTTCGTGTATTCATTTAATTCATTGATTTGAGTTAACAATACAGGGATATTTTCCTTAGCAGCAATGCTATTACCACTAAGTGCATCGACAATGTTCACTCCACTTGCCAACACAATTTTGTGTTTATTGCCAGATTTTTCCACGACTTTTTTGCCAACTTCGACAGATGTTCTGTATCTATCTTTTCCTGAAACTCTTACTACATTGTATCCTTGTTGTTTTAAATTAGATTCTACTTTTTGAGATATAGTAGATTCTCCACCTACAATATAAATATTTTTTGCGTTTAATCTTTTAATTTCATTCAAAGTATTTTGGTTTACTTTTGATTTATCGCTTAAAAGTATTGGACTTTTTAAAGATGTCGCAAGTGGTGTTGATGTCAACGAATCCACCAATTCATTTGCTGATGTTAATACGATGCTTTCAGAAGATGAGAAGTGTTTTTTAGAAATTTCAATAGCTGTTTGATATCTGTCTTCTCCTGAAATTCTAGAATTTGCAAATTGCTTGTACAAATCTTCGAATGATTTCACTTCTTTTTTATCAGAAGGATTAGTATTATCTCCTGGATTACTTGGGAGTACTGTGCCTGGATTATTCGGTTTATCATCTGGTGTACTTGGTTTGTCATCTGGTTTACTTGGTTTATCACCTGGAACACTTGGATTATCTTCTACTGGTTTTTTAGTATATTCTATTGCAATATCATTAATAGACAATGTTTTTGTTTTTATGTCTACCAAATCTTTATCTTGTTTAAATGGCAACAAGTTTAAGTTTCCATATTTGTCGATTTCATAAACTGCTACAACATTTTTATCATTAGGAACAACTCTTTGTATTGTAAAATCTCCTAACGCCATTTTTGTAACTTCACATCTGTGAGGATTTATTAATTTAAATCTGAATAAATCAAAATCTTTTCCTGCAAGTTTTCTTACATCTGATTTGTCTGGATAAGTCGTTTTAAGCATCAAATCCCCAAAGTTCATTCCTTTGATAGTTGTACTCTTATCATCAGATTTCAATTCTGTATTGTTGGCGTTTTCTTCTCCTTTTGGAACTAATGTTAAATAAGTTGCGTTAGTACAAGAAGTTTGATTGAATACATATTTGCCGTCGCCCCATTTTAATGGATGGTTTGGTCCTCTTTCAGATTTATCAACAAGTGTAAATGGGAAATTTGCAATCGCAAATTCATCTTTTGAGTCTTCAACTCTTACTGAATATTGAACGCCTTCGTACAAATCAATTGGTGTGATTGGAACTCCCCATTCGTCTTCTTCTAAAGTAGTCGCTGTTACAGTGTCATATTCACTTGTAAATATCAACTTAACATTGCTATAATCTTTTGGATTTTTCTTGTCTTGTAATATTCTTACATAATCTATAGTGTATTTGTCTTTTATTACTTCATCTTTTTCCAAAGGTCTGATTGTAAGATGATCTATTTTTGGATCAACTGGTTTTGCGTATGGGTTTTTAGTTTTATGTCTAATTGGTAAGTTACCTTCACCATTTGCTTTAAAGTAGAATTCATTAACTTCTTTATCAAATGGAGTGTCCGCTAAGATAAATTGCTTGTTATTAGAACCAGTTGATAGCATATAGTCATCATTTTCATATACATATAATGATGCTAATTCTCCTGCATACGCCATAAAAGTTCCTACTCTTTCAGATCTAGTTAAGTCATATAATGTGAAATACAAAGATTCCATCTCACCAAGAGGTCTTGTCTTTCCATTTTCTTTAACCAAAATTGGAATAGGTGCCATTTTTACTTTTTTATCGGATAAATTACATACATCATCCACTGATTCTTTTGAATAATCCAACTTAGATAACAAGATTTCTTCCAAAACTTTATTATCATCAGTTAATGCCACAATCTTGCCGTTTACTTTCTTCGCTGTCACAGTTAAAGCGTCAAGTTTGTATTCGTCATTTTTCTTCAAACGAATTTGGTATTTTTCACCTTCTCTTAAAGTGAATTTTACTTTAGCTGAATTTGATTTTATGCTTGTAACTTTTTTAGTGTTCAAATTTTCCAATTCAAATCCCAATTCTTTATCAACTGGCAATCTGTTACAAGAACCACACAATACATCCAATTCAAATTCTTGATCCAATTTTTCTTCTGATTTCTTGCCGTATTCAATTACAGTATCGTAAATTGATAATGTTTTTGTTTTGATATTTGCTACATTATCTTTTATAGTAAAGTCTAATTTTGTAAGGCTACCGTCTTTTTCTACTTGATATACAGCCTTCACTGATTTATCCTTTGGAATATTTCTGTGAATTGTAAAATCTCCATCAGCCATTTTGGAAACTTCACATCTTTTTGGATTGATTAATTTAAATCTAAATAAATCAAAGTCTTTTCCTTGCATTTCCTTGATTTGTGATTTATCTGGATGAATTGTTCTTAATAACAAATCCCTAAAATTCATTCCAGAAACAGATGTGTTTCCATTAATACATTTGATAACTGTGTTATGTTTGTTTTCTTCGCCTTTTTTAACAACAGTTATGTAGTTTGCATTTCCACAATAGGAATGATTAAATCCGTATTTGCCATCCCCCCATCCTAATGGATGATGAGGTCCTCTTTCAGATTTGTCTACTATAGTAAATGGGAAGTTTTCAATTGCGTATTGTCCCTTAGGATCCTCAATTTTTACGGAATATTGTACTCCTTCGTGCAAACTAAAAGGGCTCAATAAAGTTCCGTATTGATCTTGCAAAATAGGAACTGCTGTAACTGTATCGTATTCACTCGTGAATACAACTTTTAAATCTTTAAAGTCTTGCTTATCATTTTCAATTGGAGCTATACAAACATAATCCAAAGTAACCCTGTCAGTGATTTTTTCATTTTCTTTTAAATGACGAACAGTCAATGAATCTATTTCTGTTTTCGCTGGTTGTAAGTATGGGTTTTTTGCTTTATGTCTAATTGGCAATTTACCTTCTCCATTTTGTCTGAAATAAAATTCACTAACAGACTTTTCAAATGGTTTGTCTGCCAAGATAAATTTTTTATTCTTAGGGCTTGTGAATAGAATATAATCATCTTTTTCATAAACACTTAGTGCTGGAATTTGTCCATTAACAGTTTTTACTTCTCCTACTCTTTCAGCTTTAGAAGTATTATAAAGATTAAATATCACTTCTTCGTCTGATTTCAAGGCTCTTTTGTTACCATTTTCTTCCACCATCATTGGAATAGGTGCCATGGTTACTTTCTTGTCTGAAAATTCACAAACATCTTCGACACATTCCTTAGAAAGATCTATTTTGGATACTAGGATATCTTCCAAAATATAATTATCTTCTTTTGCTAAAACAAGATCTCCCTCATATTCCATTACTTCTACATTAAATGGATCCATTTGGTAATCTTTGTTCTTCTTCAAAGTGATTTTGTATTTTTGACCAACTTTTATATCATTGATACTAAATTTGGTAATTCCTTGTGCTGAACTAAACTCCATCACTTCTTTTGTTTCTAAATTTTCTAATTCAAAGTCCAATTGGTTTTCAACAGGTCGCATATCGCATACTTTACATAATACTTTGAAAGAAAATTCTTTTGTTTTGACATTTGATTCTGGTAATGTAGTTTCATTATTTACATTACTATCTACTTTTTCATCTGCTGCTTTTACGACTGGAGCATATCCAAAAACAAGCGCAAAAGCTAACAGAAAAGCTACAACTCTTTTCAAATCTTCCTCCTAATAATTTTATTTTTTGGTAGTTAATTTTATACCGATATCATTATAACTTAATAACACATTTAAAACAATTAATTTAATAATAGTTTATCGTCTTATTTAAAAATAAAATTATATACTTTATCACAGCATATTTATTTGCGAGTAACGTAAAAAACTCCTAATTAATCGTTAAACTAATTAGGAGTTTGTATTGAAAATATTTATAACTTCATCGACAAAGAAACCAATCCTCTTTCTTTATCTATTCCAATTATTTTTACTTTTACGGTGTCACTTACTTCGCACACTTCTCTTGGGTTTTTGATGTACGAATCGCTCATTTTAGATATGTGGCAAAGTCCATCTTCTTTGATTCCGATGTCTATGAAGGCGCCGAAATCCACGACGTTTCTGACTGTTCCTGTGACTATCATTCCTTCTTCCAAATCGTCGATTGACAATACGTCTTGTCTTAGAACTGGTTTTGGCATTTCGTCACGTGGGTCTCTGCCTGGTTTTTTAAGTTCTTCTATAATATCACGCAAAGTAGGTTCTCCTACTTCCAATTCCTCGGAAAGTTTTTTCACATCGATATCGTTCAAATCGTATTTCATAATTTGTTTTGCGATTTCGTAGCTTTCTGGGTGAACTTCTGTGTTATCTAATATTTCTTCGCTTTCAGGAATTCTCAAAAATCCTGCACATTGTACGAATGCTTTTGGTCCAATTCCTTTT
>NZ_JAGYZD010000115.1 GCF_018371055.1 Finegoldia magna
GTTAGACAAGCTATTGAAAAGAAATTTGATGAACAAAAAAATATCTACTACGATGAAAATGGATCTGTGTACGATTTGACTAAATACAAAGATTCTCACTATGTAGCAGCTAGAAAGGGGGAAATATAATATGACTAAAACTATAATCAGAAGATTTTTAATAATGATTCCTCAATTGATAGTGTTAAGTTTATTTATATTCTTCGTAGCTCAAAAGATGCCAGGGGATCCTTTTACAGGTAAAATCACTCCAAGCACTGGTAACTCAAAGGTTGAAGAACAACTTAAAATAAAATCTGGGTTTTACGATCCATGGTATGTGAAATACAAAAGATGGGTTGGCAATGCTCTTCATGGAGACTTCGGAGTTTCTTATACTCAAAAATTACCTGTAAGAGATGTTATAGGTCAAAGAGCTAAGAACACATTCTTCTTATCATTGTTCTCATTGTTAATAATGTATGCGATAGCAATTCCTTTGGGAATAAACGCAGGTAGGTATAGCGGGTCGGCATTCGATCAGGGGGTTAACTTGTACAACTTCCTCGCTCTGGCTACACCAGGATTCGTATTTTATTTAATAATGCTTTTAATATTCGGATACAAGTTAGGATGGTTTCCTACAAGTGGAATTATAAGTCTTGAAGCATCAGCAAAAGGCGGAATGGCAGCAGTATTAAGTAGATTTTATCACATGCTACTTCCAGCAATATCTTATGCACTACTTACAACTATCGGAACTATCCAATATTTGAGAAATGAAGTTGTAGATGCAAAAAGTCAAGACTACGTAAGAACTGCAAGGGCAAAAGGGGTTCCTATCAAAAAAGTTTACAGCAAACACATTTTCAGAAACTCACTTTTACCAATAGCTGCATTCTTCGGATTCCAAATCACAGGTTTATTAGCTGGTTCTATAATGATTGAAACAATTTTTGGATACCAAGGAATGGGTTCACTATTTGTAGACTGTATCAATCAAAGAGATTATTCGGTTATGACAGCACTTGTAATGATTTATGGTTTCTTAACACTTTGTGGTTCATTATTAAGTGATATTATCATGAGTATAGTTGATCCAAGAATAAGGATAGATTAGGAGGGTTTTTATGAAAGAAGTAAAAGTAACAGAAGAAAAGCTTGAAGAATATAAAGACCTTGCAAAAGATAATCCTACTGGATTTAAAGTAATAGTTAATGAATTTAAGAAGGACAAATTAGCCATTGTTTCTTTAGTAGTATTGGCAGTTTTATGGATAGGAATATTCGTTGGAGCAATGCTACTAGACAAAGAACAAGTAATGAAAGTTGACATACTTAATTCATACGTAAGACCGGGAGAAGCGGGACATATACTTGGAACAGACCAAGGTGGTAGAGATTTGTTCGGACAATTGATAATTGGCGCTAGAAATTCTATCGTAATAGGAATCGCCGTAACAATCCTTACATCTGTTATAGGTATAGTTGTAGGTTTGTTTATAGGATACTACGGTGGATGGTTGGATAATATTATAATGAGAATTATAGATTTCATCCAAATTCTTCCAACAATGATGATTATCATAGTTTTCGTAACAATTGTTCCAAAATATTCTATGTTTACATTCGTATTGATATTTACGGTGTTCTATTGGACAGGAATGGCAAGACTTGTCAGATCAAAGGCCCTTGCTGAAAGTAAAAAAGACTACGTAAATGCATCCAAAACAATGGGTACTAGCGATTTGAAGACTATGTTTACAGGAATTTTGCCTAACATTTCTTCAATATTAATTGTAGATATGACATTGAGTTTCGCAGGAAATATTGGTATTGAAACTGGACTTAGCTTTCTAGGTTTCGGGCTTCCACCATCAGATCCATCACTAGGAACGTTGGTATCATTAGCCAGAAAACCAGAAGTTATATCAGATAAGTTATATGTATGGCTACCTGCATCATTATTGATATTAGTAATGATGTTGTGTATAAATTATATCGGTCAAGCATTAAGAAGGGCTTCCGATGCAAAACAAAGGAAAGGATAAGGGGGAAAAATAATGAAAAAGAAATTTAAATCATTATTGGCAATCTTTTTAGTATTAGCATTTGTACTTACAGGATGTGGAAAATCTAATAAAGATAGCGGAAAATCATCAGATTCTGGTTCTAAACAAGAATCTAGCACTGGTAAAAAGGCAAACGAAGAAAATAAAGGTAACATAGTCGGAGAACAAATGGGCGGCGGTGTGATTATTGAAAATGAAGGCGAACCAATTAAAGGTGGTACATTTAGAGTAGGTATCCCTACAGATTCACCATTTAAAGGTATATTTAATGTTGCATTACAAGACGATAACTTCGACTGGACAATTATCGGACCTACAATGTACGGTTCAGCAAACGCTGGAGAAAGCATGGAATTGAGAGATTCTGGAGCTGAAAAATTCGAATGGGATGAAAAGGCAAAGACAGCTACAATCAAACTTTCAGATGCATTCAAATGGAATGACGGAAAGCCTGTAACAGCAAAAGACATTATAATAAACTACCTAATCATCGGTCACAAGGATTATCCTGGTGTACGTTATGATGATGATATGATGAACATCGTAGGTATGGAAGATTATCACGCTGGAAAAACAAAAGACATCGCAGGTGTTAAAGAAATCGATGAAAAAACAGTTCAAATTTCATTTAAAGAATGGAAACCTGCAATCAAATGGGGTGCTGGTATTTGGCACGAACCAACAAACTACGAACAAGTTAAAGACATAGCTATAAAAGATATTATATCTTCTGACCCAATCAGAAAAAATCCTAAATCAGCAGGACCTTTCTATATTTCTAATGTAGTACCAGGACAATCAGTTGAATTTAGTGCTAACGAACACTTCTGGGGCGGAAAACCTAAAATCGATAAAGTTGTAATGGAAGTAGTTCCTACTTCACAAATTTTAGCATCATTAAAATCTGGTAAATACGATTATATCGCAGGTGGAGCACCATCAGATACATTCAAAGAAATATCAGAATTAAAAGGATACAAAGTTGCAAGACAACAAGACATGGCTTACACTTACTTAGGATTCAAACTAGGTAAATGGGACAAAGAAAAAGGCGAAGTTGTTGTAGATCCTAACGCTAAGATGGCTGATCCTAACTTACGTAAAGCAATGGGTTATGCAATTGATAACAACGCAGTTGGTGAAAAATTCTATCAAGGATACAGATCACAAGCGACATCAGTTGTTCTTCCTATATTTAAAGATTACTTTAACACTGAATTAAAAGGATACAATTTTGACCAAGAAAAAGCTAAAAAATTGTTAGATGAAGCTGGATACAAAGACGTAGACAATGATGGAATAAGAGAAGACAAAAACGGTAAACCATTTGTAATTAAATTCGCATCAATGTCAGGTGGAGAAATCGCAGAACCATTGTCAGCATACTATATCCAATGCTGGAAAGAAATTGGATTGAATGTTGAGTTGACAGGCGGAAGATTGATAGAATTCAACGCATTCTACGACAAGCTTAAAAATGATGACCCTGAAGTTGACGTATTCCAAGGAGCTTGGGCTGTAGGTACTAACCCTGACCCATCAGGATTATTCAGTAAGAATGCATCATTTAACTACTACAGATATACTAATCCAGAAATGCAACAAGCATTGGATAAGATAGCTGATGGTAAATCATCTGATGAAGAAAGAGCACAAGCTTACAAAGATTTTGCAAAAGTTATGGAAGAAAATGTACCATTGATTCCAACACTTTACAGAGAATCATTGACTCCAATCAACAAGAGAGTTAAAAAGTTTGATACAAGATATGTTCAAGATCTTAACAAAGATGACTTCAGATGGAATCAACTTGAACTTACATCTGAACAACCAATTAAAGAATAATAGTTTTTAAATTAAGTGGGGTGTAATTTTACACTCCACTTTTTTATGTAAAATATGTAAAAATACGTAAAATATAACGTTTTCGTTTATTGACTTATTCTAGCTTATTCATTAGAATATTAGAGAGGTGTAATGAATGAAGCAGAAGAATATTATTGCTGTAGTTTTGATAACTGTAGTAATATTTGTTGGAACTTTTGTAGGATTAAATATTTTTAATTCATCAAAGACAGAAAAATTAGATAAATTGGCTCACCAATGTATAGTAGATGGTAATTACCAAAAAGCTGTAGATTATTATAGTGAATTATACGATAGAACAAACGATGGATCTTATATAGATAAAAAACGTGAAGCTGTGGAACTTTTATCTTCTAAAAATAATTACGATTATGGCGTAAATTATTTAAAGGAAATGAAGTATGTCGATGCAGCAAAAAGTTTCTTGAAAGTAAGCAACAAAGATAGCGTCAATTATCAAAAAGCGCAACAAAGATTGCAAGAAAGCACACAAGCTGTGATAATTGCAAGTGATTCATTTGCAGAAGATGACAACTTTGATGCAAGTTTGAATATGTTAAACTCATACGCACGTGTAATGCCACACGAAACTATTGTTATCGACAAGATAAAAGAAGTTGAAAAAGCAAAAAATCAATACAATGAGAAAAAACAAGACGAAGAAAAACAACGTGCATTGTCTGAGAAAAAAGAAAAAGAAGCCAGAGAAAAAGCTGAAAAACTTGCCAATGAATCGGCAGAAGAATTAAAGAAAGAAAAAGAAAACACAAAAAAACCAGATAAAAAAGATGAAAGTTATGAAACTGATGATAACAAAAGACTTATTGATTTGTGCATTCGTTTAGTTGGCAAAACTTACTTGGTAACTGCAGATAATGCCAAAATATACGAAGAACCAAACAATAAATCACAAGTGATTTCCTCAATTCCTATGGGAAGTGAAGTGTACATTTATGAAGCAAAACCAGATTCAGGTCAAAGAGTATGGTGCCATGCGATAATTAAAAGTGCAGATTCACTAAAATCATACGACGCATGGATATCATCAAACAACTTAGAAATTAACGATTAAGCTCTCAATAATGAGGGCTTTTTGCACATTGCAAACCTTCATGCACGAACATCGGACTCAAAAAATTTGTGATTTCTAAATTTCAATCTTCTAAAATTCGTAACTCGCATTCGCTCAAACAGACGGATTTTTCAACGAAGATTTTCAATTCGAAATCAATTAACTTTTTATCGTATGATGTTCTTAGCATTACGGTTTGCAAGTTATAATTGAAACTGCTCTCAATAATGAGGGCTTTTTTAGTAGAAAGGGGTGTGTTATGGATTTAAATTTTTTGCATTTTGATTTGGATGCTTTCTTTGCCTCTTGTGAAATTCTGGATAATCCGAAGCTAAAACACGTCCCAATGGTTGTCGGTGGAAGAAGTCAGAGGGGAATAATTACTACTGCAAATTACGAAGCGAGAAAGTACGGTTTGCATTCTGCGATGCCAATATTTCAAGCGAAAAAGATCGTTCCAAATCTTGTTATAGTACCTCC
>NZ_JAGYZD010000116.1 GCF_018371055.1 Finegoldia magna
AATTAAAACAAAATTAAACGGAATGTCCCCTGTCATGTACAGATTACATTCCGCTTAAAATATTATTAAATTATTCCGTGTTTACGGGTTCAGGTCAAATGTATTGGATTATTAATACGTTCTTGGTTTTTTATTTAAAGTAAGATAAAATTTATTTCTTGTCTTCGATGTATTTTATACATAAATCGATAGATGCTTGTAATCCTTCTTGGTGAGTTCTTTCCATTGCGTGTGATGCATCAACACCAGGGCCAATCAAAGCAACTCTCAAATTATATCCTGCTTCTAATGCTGCTGATCCGTCTGAACTGTAGAATGGGTAGATGTCAACTGCGTGAGGAATATTATTTTCTTCACAAATTCTAACCAATCTTTCTTTTAATTCCAAATCGTAAGGGCCTGAAGAATCTGCTGCACAGATAGTTGTTTTAAATTCAGAAGATGTTTGTCCATCTCCAGGAGCAGCCATGTCTACAACGATGAATTCGTCAGTTTCTTCTGGAATTCCGTAGCATGCACCGTGACCAACTTCTTCGTAGTTTGAGATGAAGAAGTTAAGTGTGTGTTTTGGAGTGATGTTGTTTTCTACAAAATATCTTACTGTTTCATATAATACGTATACGCAAGCTTTGTCGTCTAAGTGTCTTGATTTTACGAATCCACTTTCTGTTAATTGTGTTCTTGAATCTAAATATATAAAATCACCGACGTTAATTCCAAGTTTTTTTACATCTTCAGCTGATTCTACCTTTTCGTCGATTCTGATTTCCATAGTCTTGGCGTTTCTTTCGTTGCTTTTAGTTTCTGGGCCGTAAACGTGAACTGATTGTTTGTCGTTTAAGCATGTTCCAGTGTATTTTTTGCCAGACATTGTAGAGATAGTTACGTATTCATTTTCAACAGAGTTGTATGCGTATCCACCTACTAAGAATGTTTTTAATCTTCCGTTAGGTTTGATTTCTTTAACCATTAATCCCAATGTATCTACGTGAGCTGCAAATGTAGATTGTTTTTCGTCAGTTTCACCACGAAGAGTAACCACCATTGCACCTTTGTTAGTGAAGTTGATTTCAACTTTTCCTAATTCTTCGAATTTTTTTCTAACTTTTTCCATAACGACTTTAGTGTCGCCAGATGGAGAAGAAGTCATTAAAATTTCTTCTAAAAAATCTAAATTTTCCATATTGAGAACCTCCTAAAATATATTTTTATGATACCACATATAAACACATTGTTTCAATTATTTGAGCTCATAGTTAATATTTTCGTTAATGATTACGAGATTAATTGGTTTTTAAAATTTTCACAGTGAATGTTTCGTTTGAATACGCTATTTTAATTTTATAATTCATATCTTCAAGTAAGTTTTCGACGATATACATTCCAATTCCTTTAGATTTATTTTTTGTGGATGATACGAAAGGGTGAGTGATTTTATTTAAAAGAATTTTATCTACAGTTGTAGGGTTGTTCGAAATCTCAATAACATCATTAAAATCGCAGCGTATGTTTCCTCCGAAATCTGTGTACTCTATTGCGTTTTTTAGTAAGTTATCAAAAATTATTCTGAAATGGTCATAATCTACTATGTCGGATTTTTCTCCTTTAATCGTTACTTTTAAATTTTTCTCAGTTATTAAATCATGATGATTTTTAACGGATTCTCTCATTATCTCTGATAATTTCAAATTTTCCATTATCGGATTTTCATCAATTTTATTCATGAATAATAAATCATCTATTAGAATTTGAATTTGGTATAATTTTTTCCTAAGTTCTGGCAAGTACTTGTCGGTGTCTTCGTATTTTCCTATTTTTTCAATCATACTATCATTCAATAAAATAGCAGTTTGAAGAGGTGTCTTCAATTCGTGAGATGTAGATTTGATGAAGATTTCTTTTTTCTTCGTGTTTTTTTCTAATATTTTATAATTCTCAGTTAGTGTTTCGTACAGTGATTTCAAGTTATTAGAAAGTTCTTCGATCTCATCGTTAGTATGAATTTCCAAATCATATTTGGCGTTTTTTTGGTTTTTGGATACTTTAGTGAAATTATTCATCTTTAGAATTGGTTGTGTTATTGATTTTGAGTAGATTTTATTTAGTAAGAACACTATCATTACTATAAGCAAGAAAATCACAGGAAATGCAGAAATCACAGTAGATTTTATATCGGAAATGCTGTTAAATATATAAGGATATATAGAAACATAAGTTCCTTCAGAATGTTTTGATATTAAAATAAGATTAGTAGCGATAGAATCTTTTGTTTTGGACTCTGCTTTAATTAGTATTGAATTATTCTTTCTTTTAATACTAAAAGTGTCTTTTGATACATTATTGATATTACTGTAACTATCAATTATAACGTATTTTTCTAGTTCTTTTTTTGCTTCTTTTATTAAAGGGTTTATTAATCTTTCAGAATTTTTAGAATTTATCTCTTTGAACTCATCGGTTTCAAGAGAGCGTAAAAGATTTTTTATATTTTCATTTTTAATTGTCATACTTAAATTAAATCGCAGACCAGAAAACACAACTTTATCTTTTCCTTTAGGAATAAAATATGAATACATACCCTCTTTTGCGATTTCATTTAGATTATTGTAATTTTTGTTTTTTATAAATGAATCATGAACTGATGATGCAATATTCTCTGCTGATTCTATTTTTTTTTCTAAGTATACATTGGGCATATAAAAAGCCATATAGGAAAATATAATAGTACATATCAAGAGAGTGAGGATGATATTATAGAGAAAATTTTTTGATGAAATATTTAATTTAGGCTTCTTCATTTAACTTATACCCCGCTCCTATAACTGTTTTAATAAAGTCTTTGGGTAGTTTTTTCCTCAAATTTTTTATATGGGAATCTATAGTTCTACTGCTTCCATAAAAATCTGTGTTGTAGAGAGAATTAATGAGATTTTCTCTTGAAAATACTTTTGTTGGATTGTTTAGAAACAACGACATAATTTGAAACTCTGTCACTGTTAATTTCAAATCCATTCCATTGTATAATACGCGAAAACCTTCTTCATCTAACGATAATCCCACCCGTGAAGTGTTTTGTGAAAAACTTCTTCTTTTCATTATCATTTCTAGTTTTTTAATCAATAGTATTGGCTGAACTGGCTTGACAATATAATCGTCACAATACAGATCAAAAGCACTAATTTGAGTATTTAAATCGTCAAGAGCAGTCAGCATCAATACGTTTGAGTTTGATATAGATGGAGTATTTCGTATAAACCTTAATACATCTATTCCGCTGTTTTCTCCTTCGACCATAATATCTAGGATGATAGCATCAAAACTATTATTACTCAAAATTTTAATCGCTTCATCGCCATTTGAACTTTGACACACATCAAATCCAGCTATTTTCATGTATTCGGTTAAAATCTCTCTTATTTGCAATTCGTCTTCTAAAAAGAATATTTTTTTCATACCATCACATCCTATAATAATTATATAATAAGTTGATAAAAAATGTAGTTTTTAGTTCGATTTGCGTTTGTTTTTGTAAATAGATATAGTAAATAATACTAATGATAATAAGACTAATACGATTAAAGATTGAAAGAATGAATAGTTTAATTTTGCTCCTTTTGCGACTTCATTCACATATTCTATAGAAGAAAAGTGACTAATTGGAATTAATTGTGCAATCTTCTTGATTCCTTTTGGCATATCTTCTACTTGAATCCCCATCATTCCTCCTAGTATCATACTCAAAAAGTATATTCCCATTGAAAGGGAAAAAGAAATAGAGAATTTTTTAAAGAATATACATATAGAATATCCGATAAAAAAAGAAGCAACAGCAATCAAAGTTACAAATCCTGTGTGTTTTATTATTGATATTAAAGGAATATTAACACCTAAAGCGTATTTCATAACCCCAAAATAAAAAATATTACAAACAGTCCAGAATAAATAATAGACTATAAATTTGTATTTTGCCATTGATAAATGATTAATTGAAAACAAGTCTAACCTATCATATACACCTTCTTCCAAATCTTTAGCAAATAATGCTGATAATCCAACTAAAAATATAGAAAGTGGGCTTATAATACTAATAGTTAAAACTATGCTTCTTTTTACCTCATCAATGAGAGATGCAGGAATATCTTTGAGTCCCGATATTATTAGAAACGACATCAATATTGGAAATACCATTCCGAAAAATAAACCTGTAAAGTTTTGTAAAAGTAACTTTGTCTCAAATTTAAAAATGTATTTGTTCATTATTTTGCTCCTTCCTTCTTCAATGCATTAAGAACTGTAAGTTCAATAGAATCATTCAAACGTTCGAATTGTTGATCATTATCCACAAGAGTGGATATCAATTTTTTCTCTGCATTTATATCATGAAATCCTGCAGCTATTTTGTTTTCCATGGCTTCTAATCTTATATCTTTTGGTATAAGTGATTCTGTTATGTTGTTTTTTTCGGTTAGAATAACTGAACTTGTACAGTATTTTAAGAACATATCTCTTTTTTTTCCGTAGAAAAGAACTTTTCCTTCATGTAAATACAACAATTTGTCACAAATATCCTCTAGTTCTTGATAATAATGACTAACCATGAGGATTGTTGTTGACTTGTCTTTGTAGTATTCTACTATTTTTTCCATTAATGATTGTCGACTTACAAAATCTAGCCCTGTTGTTACCTCATCAAATATAGTGACTGGAGAATTTTGCCACATAACCAAAATCAAAGTGAGTTTTTGTTTTTCTCCACCAGATAATTTTTTAAATGATTTGTGAAGCAATTTTTCGAAATCGAAATACTTTATTAAATCCATCAAATTTTCATCTGATTCTATTTTTTTATTAGTAATCATTTGAATAATATCTTTTGTTTTTACCGTTTCTGAATAATTGTTAAACTGCATGTGAACTGCAATTTTTTCTTTGGGTATATCGCTTGAAATGCTCCCACTATAATTAACTAATCCCAAAATTGCCTTAATTAACGTGGATTTTCCTGCACCATTTGATCCAATAATTCCTATTTTATGAGCATCTTCTAGGACGATTTCATCTTTAATATCAACAGCAATTTTGTCTTTGTATTGAACTTTAACGTTATTTAATTTAATCATAAGCTCCTCCTTGTTATCTATATAATAAAATGCGGGTGTGGATTTAAAGTGCATTTGGTATATAATTTAGGTAAATTATTATGATAAAATTAATTGAGGTGAAAAATGAAAGGATATTTTGCATCGCATTTCTTCAACGACGCAATGTTTCGTTGGACTGAAGATTTGGCGAGATTTATAGAGAAAGAAGTGGACATTGATTTGTATGTGCCACAACGAAATGATTCGATAAACAACAAAAAAGACAATGATGCTACAATCACTGACATCGACAT
>NZ_JAGYZD010000117.1 GCF_018371055.1 Finegoldia magna
TCCTACAGATAAATCGTTGACTATGATTAGGATGATTATTTCTTCGTTTGAAAGCTTGGCAGAAATTATCAAAAAACCATTACCACAAGATTTGCTTGGAGGTCTTTTGAATGAAGAAGATCCAAGTTCTTTAATAGATACAATTTCAATGCTTATTTCATTAAACGACAAGGATTCTATTTTATTATTGGAAACTTTGGACATGGATGAAAGAATTGAGTTGGTGTACAAATTTGTAATCAAAGAAATTGAATTTTTGAAGATAAAAGAAGATATCGAAGAAAGAACAAATAAGGAAATATCTGACACACAAAAAGAGTATTTTCTTCAAGAACAATTGCGTCAAATCAAGATGGAATTGGGCGAAGAATACGATATTGAAGACACAGATGATTATGCAAATAAAGTTAAGAAATTAAAACTTAAAAAAGATTCTGAAGAACACGTCTTAAAGGAAATAAACAGATTATCTTCTATGAATCCAAATAATCCTGAAAGCACGGTGATTAGAAATTATATCGATCAAGTATTGGATATTCCTTGGAACAAAAAATCAAAAAGTTCGATTGATTTAAAAAATGCAGAAAAAGTTTTGAATGATGGTCATTTTGGACTTGAAGATGTGAAAAAAAGAATTTTGGAATACTTAGCTGTTAAGAAGATGACTGGATCATTAAAAGGTCCTATCCTTTGTTTAGTTGGACCTCCAGGAGTTGGTAAAACTTCAATTGCAAGATCAATCGCTGAAGCTACTAATAGAAAATTCGTATCCATGAGACTTGGTGGAGTGCGTGATGAAGCAGAGATCAGAGGCCACAGAAAAACTTACATCGGAGCAATGCCAGGAAGAATTATAACTCAATTACAAAAAGCTAAGAAATTAAATCCAGTATTCTTATTGGATGAAATTGACAAATTAGCATCTGATTTTAGAGGAGATCCTGCAAGTGCTTTGTTGGAAGTTTTAGATCCAGAACAAAACAGCGAATTCACAGATAATTACATCGAAATCCCTGTTGATTTGTCAGATGTTTTGTTTATCACAACTGCAAATTCACAAGAACAAATTCCAGACGCATTGTTAGACAGAATGGAAGTTATCAGAGTTACAAGTTATACAGATTATGAAAAATTTGAAATAGCTAACAGATATTTGCTTCCACGTCAATTAAAAGAAAATGGAATGGACAAATCTCAATTCCACATCACAAGAGATGCTATTTATACGATTATAAACAACTACACAAGAGAAAGTGGAGTAAGAGAGCTTGAAAGAAATATCGGGAAAGTTGTCAGAAAAGCTGTCGTTAAAATCGTAAGAGATGATGTGAAAAAAGTTGTAGTTAACAACAAAAATTTGGAAAAATTCTTGGGCTATAAATTAGTTTTAGATGATGAAATTCCAAGAGAAGACACAATCGGAGTTGTGAATGGATTAGCGTGGACACAAGTTGGTGGCGTTATCCTTACAATCGAAGCAAATGTAATGGATGGTACAGGAAAAACACAACTTACAGGAAAACTTGGAGATGTAATGAAAGAGTCTGCAATGGCAGCCATTTCATACATCAGAAGTAACCAAGAAGCTTTGGGAATAAAAGGTGAATTCTACAAAGAAAAAGACATTCACATTCACGTTCCAGAAGGAGCTGTTCCAAAAGATGGTCCATCAGCTGGTGTTACAATGGTCACAGCTTTAGTGAGCGCTTTGACAGGAAGAAAAGTAAAACACGATTTTGCAATGACTGGAGAAATCACACTTACAGGTAGAGTGTTGGCAATTGGTGGAGTTAAGGAAAAAGTATTGGCGGCTCACAGATACGGAATCAATAAAGTGTTCTTGCCAAAAGAAAACAAAAGAGATATCCAAGATATCGATCCTAAAATTAGACAAAAAATCAAATTCTATTTTACAAGCAATGTTAAAGAAATTTTGGATGAGGTATTAATCTAATGAAAATAGGTGTAATAAGTGATACTCATGGTTCTTTGGAAAACACACGAAAAGCTCTGGATATTTTAAAAGAGTGTGACACGATTTTGCATTTGGGAGATGTTTTGTATCACGGACCACGCAATGCTCTTCCAGAGGATTACAATCCAAAAGATTTGGCAGTTATATTGAAATCAATGGATAACGTAGTCTATACGAGAGGAAATTGCGATAGCGATGTGGATCAAATGGTTATTGAGCATGATTTAACTCAAAAACATAGAATAATGAATCTTGGAAGTCATAGAATATTGACAATTCATGGCTACGAGGAAGATGAAGATAAAAGAATTCGCATTGCAAATGCAAACAAATGCGATATTGTAATTACTGGACACACTCATGTAAAAGTTTTGGATCAAAAAGACGGCGTTATTTTATTAAATCCTGGTAGCCCTTCAATTCCAAAAGACGGTGTTAAATCAGTAGCAATCATAGATAAAGATGAAATTCAACTTATAGATTTGGATAAAAGGGAAGTTGTGTCAACTTTAAAAATATAAAATCAATTAACTAAATCTAAAGTTAGTTGAATGTTTAGTTAGGAAGTGAAAAATGATTCTAATAGGCGCAAAAGATTTGGAAAAATCTTTCTTAGACAAAAGCATTTTAGAAAATGTGACTTTTAATATTAACGACAATGATAAAATTGGAATCATAGGAATAAATGGTGCAGGTAAGTCAACTTTGTTCAATATTCTCACAGGAGAATTGTCCAAAGATGGTGGGGATTTGTTCATCAAAAATGATCTAAAAATCGGATACTTAAAACAGCACAACTCATTTGACTCAACTAATACTTTGTACGAAGAATGTTTGAGTGTGTTTTCAGAAGTTTTAAGATTAGAAGGAAAACTTCGCGAATACGAAAATCAAATGAAAGATGCTGAAGATTTGGAAGATTTGATGAACAAATACCATCGTGATTTGGAGAGATTTGAATCGATGGGTGGATATCTTTACGATTCTGAAATCAAAGGAACATTAAAAGGTTTGGGATTTTTGGATGAAGATTTGGATAAAAATGTCACTAATTTCAGCGGTGGTCAAAAATCCAGAATAATGCTAGCAAAACTTCTTCTTCAAAAATGTGATGTTTTGTTACTTGACGAGCCTACCAACCATTTGGATATCAAAGCTATCGAGTTTTTGGAAACTTTTCTGAAAAATTACAAGGGCGCTTGTGTTATTATATCCCACGACAGATATTTTTTAGATGGTATCGTAAATAGGATTTTTCATATGGAAAATAGGAGTATTAAAACCTATGAAACAGACTACACTGGCTTTATGAAACAAAGAAAAATCTACATGGATATCCAACGAAAAACATACGAAAATCAACAACGTGAGTACAAAAGACAGCTTGAGATAGTCGAAAAGTACACTAGCACTGATAATGCGAAGAAAAATAAACAAGGACAATCCAGAAAAAAACTCTTAGACAAAATGAAGTTGATGGATAAGCCGACATACGACGATGGAACATTTGGAATCAAATTCAAAATTTCTTCACCAAGTGGCAAGGACGTTTTAATGGTTGACGATTTATCCAAAGAAATCGACGGAAGACTTATATTTAACAACTGCAATTTAGATATATATAAGGAAGAAAGAGTTGGGTTAATCGGGGCAAATGGAGTTGGAAAGACGACTTTATTTAATATTATTACTAAAAAATTAAAACCAACTTCTGGTAAATTCAGACTTGGCTCCAATGTTAATATCGGATATTTTGACCAAGAGCAGATGTATTTGAACGACAAAAATACAATTATCGATGAAATTTGGGATGAATATCCTAAAATGACTCACTACGAAATCAGAAGTGCTCTTGCTATTATGAATTTTGTTGGAGATGATATCTTCAAACTGATTGAAGATTTAAGTGGTGGAGAAAAGGCTCGTGTATCGTTATTGAAGTTGATGCTTTCAAAATCAAATTTTTTATTACTGGATGAACCTACTAACCACTTGGACATTGACTCAAAGGAAAGTTTGGAAGATTCTTTAATAAATTATGAGGGTACGGTTTTTGTAATTAGCCACGATAGATATTTTTTAAATAGAGTTTGTGATAAAATTATTGTATTAGAAAAAGACAAAGCGACGACTTATCTTGGAAATTACGATTATTATCAAGAAAAAATAAATGATTCTAAAACAGATGAAACAGAAGAAAGTTTGAACAAAACTGCCGCTGTTAAGGAAAAGAAAAAACAACGAGCTATTACTAATAATCTTAAAAAATTAAGGAAACAAATCGAGACTATCGAATCAAATATTGATAAAATTGATGAGAGAATCAAAGAAATTGAAGATATTTTTTGTCAAAATGACATTTACGATGATCCTCAAAAAATTCTTCAATTAAATGAAGAATTGGAAAATCTTAATGCTGAGAAAAATTCTTTGTATTCAGATTGGGAAGATAAACAATTGGAATACGAAGATTTTGATAAAAATTAAGGAGGGAAAACTTGGATTTTTTAGAAAAAAGATTTCGTCTAACTGAGAAAAAAACAGATGTTAAGACGGAATTAATGGCAGGATTTACCACATTTATGACTATGAGTTATATCTTAGCAGTAAATCCACAAATGTTGAGCCAAACTGGAATGGACAAGGGCGGAGTTTTCACGGCTAGTGTCGTTTCCAGTATTATCGCTATGGTTTGTATGGCTTTTTTGGCTAACTTACCATTCGGATTGGCACCAGGTATGGGACTTAATGCATTTTTTACATTTACAGTTGTTAAAACACTAGGCTATACTTGGCAATTTGCTTTGACTGCAGTATTTTTGGAAGGTATTGTATTTTTAATTCTTTCATTATTTAAAGTAAGAGAAATGATTTTTGATGCGATTCCAATTAACTTAAAAAAAGCAGTTAGCTGTGGAATTGGACTTTTCATAGCGCTAGTTGGTTTGGTAAATTCAGGAATTATTTTGCAAGGTGAAGGTACTGTTTTACAATTGGGAAATCTCTTGAACAGAGAAAGCGTAGTATTTATTGTAGGATTATTCATTATCGCTTTACTTTTGGCTAGAGAAATCAAAGGTGCGTTGATGTATGGGATTTTGGCTTCTACGATTTTAGCTTTAATTTTGGGAGTGTCAAAATACCAAGGCGGATCTCCAATTACATTGCCACCTTCACTTGCACCTGTTGCATTTAAAATTCAATTCGACAAAATATTTACTTTTGATATGTTCACAGTAGTATTCACATTCTTATTTGTAGATATTTTTGATACGGTTGGAACTTTGGTTGGAGTTAGTGCAAAAGCTGGTATGTTAGATGAACAAGGAAAATTAAAAGAAGCATCTCCTGCATTATTAGCAGACGCGATTGGAACAACA
>NZ_JAGYZD010000118.1 GCF_018371055.1 Finegoldia magna
AGAGCATTTTATTAGAGGTATCTTAAACTCTAAGAGAAATGACGCTAAGGGTATAAAATCTTCTAAGCTAAAAGTTATGGGAGATTTGAAATGGGATGGCCTTATTTACAATCCTAGAGGAAGAGAAGAAGGCGCTAATGATGATAATAATAACCAAGACTTGGAAACAAAACTTAGGGGTCAATTTGAACCAATAGCAGAAGGCCAATATTTCTATAAATTCAAATATAGATTAACAAAAGATTATCCATGGCAAGTTTCTTATATACCAGTAAAAATTGACAATACAGCTCCAAAAATTGTCGATGTTGATTTCTCTAATCCAGACAAAATCAAATTAATAGCAAAAGATACCTACCACAAGGTAAAAGATAAGTACAAAAACGAAACCTTGTTTGTAAGAGATCAAAAGAACCATCCAGATAAATTTGAAGAAGTAGCCAACGAAGTATGGTATGCAGGTGCAGCTATAGTTGACGAGAATGGCGATGTTGAAAGAAACCTTGATGTTAAATATGCAGGAGAAGGCGAAGGTAGAAATAGAAAGCTTGATAAAAATGGAAATACTATCTATGAAATTAGCGGAGCTGGAGATTTAAGGGGAAAAATCATCGAAGTAATCGCCCTAGATGGTGCAAGTAACTTCACCAAAATCCATAGGATTAAATTTGATAATAAAGCTGATGCAAAAGGAATGATTTCTTATTACCTAGTAGATCCTGACCAAGATTTTTCTAATTACAAAAAACTAGGAGAAATTTCCGAAGATAAACTCAAAAATGCAAAGAGTACAGAAGTCGTAGATAAAGTAGAAGAAAAGAAAGACAGGGTAGAGGAAAATACTATCGAAGAAGCTTCAAGACTTGAGCTAGACAAAGAAATCTCTACAGTAAGAAATTTTGAAAATAAAGACCTAAAGAAACTAATTAAAAAGAAATATAAGCAAGAAGACGACTATGTAAATGGTGGAAAAAGAACAGTAGAACTTGATTATCAATATGATGAAAATGGAAATATAAAAGCCTATGAAGATGGAAGTGCTCTAGAATATGAAACTGAGAAACTTGATGATGTTAAATCAAAGGTTGGTGGAGTATTAAGCCCATCTAAGGATGGTCATTTTGAAATTCTTGGAAGAGTAAGTAATGTATCAAAAGATGCTAAGGCTTACTATGGTAATGACTTTAAATTAATAGAAATTAAGGCAAGTAAATACGACCCACAAACAAAAACTCTAACCTTTGACTTATTTGCAAACACAAATGATGTAGTTGATGGTCTATCCTTTACAGGAGATATGAACATTATCGTAAAAGATAAGGATCAAACAAAAGCTAAAACTATAATAAGGATGCCAGAAAAGAAGGATGAAGCAGAGGAAGCTTCACCATATGCTTCAAGCTACGGAAATATTATCGAACTAGGTGAAGGTGAGCTTACAAAACAAAAACCACAAGATCCAAGCAAGATGGATACAAACAAGATGTTCTTCGATCAAGAAAAGGGTCAATATGTATTAAATGATAATATGATTGTAAGAAAGGGATATGCCCTAAGAGTTACTACATTTAACCCAGGAAAAACTGACATGCTCGATGGCAATGGAGTTTATAGCAAGGCAGATATAGAAAAAATCCAAAAGACTGCCCCTAACATCAAGGTCCTATCACAAAAAACAATCTACTGTGATAGTAGAAATGTTCAAGATGGAAGAAGCGCTCAATCGGTTCTTATGTCAGCATTGGATGGTTTTAATATAGTTAGATACCAAGTATTCAAATTCAAAACTAATGATAAGGGAGAGGCTATAGATAAGGATGGAAAGCTTGTAGATGATCCTTCTAAACTAGTTCTTCTTGGCAAAGATGGCAAGGAATATATCGGAGATGATAAATCAAACGTTGAAGCCATTAAAGAAGACGGTGCAATGCTATTTATCGATACAAAGCCTGTGAATCTATCAATGGATAAAAATTACTTTAATCCTTCTAAATCTAATAAGATTTACGTAAGAAATCCAGAATTTTATCTAAAAGGAAAAATTTCTGATAAAGGTGGATTTAACTGGGAAATGAGAGTTAATGAGTCAGTTGTAGATAATTATTTAATATATGGTGATTTACACATTGACAATACAAGAGACTTTAATATAAAACTTGATGTAAAAGATGGGGATATCATGGATTGGGGAATGAAAGATTATAAGGCAAATGGATTCCCAGATGAAGTTAAAGATATGGACGGAAATGTATTCTTAAAAACAGGTTATTCTTCAATGAACGCAAAGGCGGTAGGAGTTCACTATCAATTCTTATATGATAATGTAAAACCTACAGTTGAGATGAGCGAAGATGGTAAAATATCTATTGAATATGCAAAAAATAAATTTATTAAATTTAACATATTTGATAAAAGAAATAATAACAAAGATGGAGAAATACAAGAACAACACATCTATGTAAATGGAAAAGAATACAAATCACTAGATGATATTAAAGACATCAAAGATAGTGAATTAAAAATCAAATTTGTAGTAAAAGACTTTGCAAGAAATACTACAGTAAAAGAATTTAACTTAGACAAAAATACTGGAACGGTAGAGCTTATCAAGCCAGAAAAAGTCAAGCTTACTATAGATAATAAGGAAAATGAACTAGTAAAAGGTGAAGATTTCGTTCTTCCAGCTTATAATGGAGAAGTAGCAGAAGGATATCAATTTGATGGCTGGGAAATTTCAGGAGTAAAGGACAAAAAAGAATCAGGTTATGTTTTGTTCGTAACAAAAGAAACAACAATAAAGCCAACTTTTAAGAAAATTAAGGTAAAAGAACAAGAAGAAAACAAACCTACATTCGATATTAATAAGAAAAAGGAAACGTCTCAAGAAAATACTTGCCAACCAAAAGAAACAGAAGATTCAACAGACGTATCAAGTGACGATAATTCAAATCAATCGGATTTAGCTAATGATACTGAAGTTAAAATTTCTGATGATAAAAAAAATAGCTCTGAAACAAATGAAAAAGACTCCGTTACAACAGTTGAAATCAACAAGACTACTGACAAAACAAATTCACCTAATAAAATTGATAAAAGCAGAAATATTAAAGGTAATGCGATTAGAAAAAATCAGCATATATTACCAAAAGCTGGGAATATTAGCGAAATCTTAATGATGTCGGCAGCAGGATTTATGTCAGTAGCAGGTGCATTCTTTGGATTTAAGAAAAAAGACAAAAACGAAGAGAAATAATAGTATAGCAATACAAAAGTTTTAGTTTTTAAGATTAAAAGAGTGTGAGATAATTTGCGTATCAACTCTTAACAGAGACTGTGAAATAGTTTGTGTATAGAATCCTCCTGATATAATAATAATCAGGAGGATTTTAAAATTCCAAGAAAAAGACCAGAAACAAGACTCAACAAAATATCTAAGATGTTAATCGAAGAGTATCAACCAGAAACAGTACAAGATCTTCAAGAAGCTTTGAAAGCTCTTCTAGGCGACACAATGGAGCAAATGTTAAAAGCAGAGTTAGATGAACATCTAGATTATGAATATGGTGAAAAACCACTGTCATTAAACACAAGAAATGGCTCAAGCAAAAAAACAGTTAAATCATCCTATGGAAACATAGACCTAAACATCCCACGAGACAGAGAAGGATCCTTTGAACCACAAGCATTGAAAAAATATCAAAAAGACATATCAAACATAGAAAACCAAATAATATCTATGTATGCAAAAGGAATACCCTCGCCTAATAATATCATAAACTCATTTCATTCGTTGGATATTATTGGCTGGGGAAGGCCCTGACAACAAGAGACATATCAACACACATAAAAGAAATCTATGGATTTGAAATATCAGAATCCATGGTAAGCAAAATAACAAATAAAATACTACCAACTATTGAAGAATGGCAAAATAGGCCACTAGAAAAAGTATATCCATTTGTATTTTTAGATGCAATACACTATCATGTAAGAGAAAATAACATAGTAGTAAAAAAGCAGTATATATAGCACTAGGATACAATACCGAAGGATACAAAGAAATCCTTGGAATGTGGGTTGGAGAAAATGAATCAAGTAAATACTGGCTATTGGTATTAAATCAATTAAAAGAACGAGGATTAGAAGATATATTAATAGTTTCAACAGATAATTTATCAGGATTTAGCCAAGCAATAGAAAGTGTATATCCAAAAACAGAAATTCAAAAATGCATAATTCATCAAATAAGAAATTCAACAAAATTCGTATCATATAGAGATATAAAAGATCTAATGAAAGACTTAAAAACAGTATACAAAGCATTAACAGAAAAACTAATACTAAGTAATATAGATATATTTGAAGAAAAATGGGGCAAAAAATACCCAATGTGTGTAAATTCATGGAGAAACAATTGGGCTGAATTAGCAACATATTTCAAATATCCAAAAGGAATAAGAAAACTAATATATACAACAAATAGCATAGAAAATTTTAATAGACGACTTAGAAAAGTAACAAAAAACAAAACAATATTTCCAAGCGACTACGCCCTACAAAAAATCTTGTATCTAGCAATGGTAGATGCTTCAAGTAAATGGACGAGTAGAATAAGAGGATGGGATCAAATATTGTCACAACTATCAATATTTTTTGAAGGTAGAATCTAAATTTTGCCATAAAGATAATAAAAAATTCAATTAGGCAAAAAAGGGAGATTTTGAAAAATCTTGACCTTTTAGTTTAATTGTGCCAAAATTATGTTACAAATATCTGAACTTTCAGATTTTAGTAATAAAAGTATATTTAAAAAAAATAAAAAATATCAGCTCACAACCTATAAGGAGGAGCTGATACACAAAACTTTTCACATACCCTACCTATGTCAGTTGTAATTTGTGTGTATGGTTTTTCTACTTTAAAGTTTCTTTTTATTTTGTTGTCTGCTATTTTTCCTACTTGTCCTTTGTAGGATGAGTATTTTCTTGATTTTCTTGAAAAATTTTTTATTTGAAGTTTTAGTTTTTTGAACTAATCTTTGTACTTTCTTTTTGTTTATTTTTAGTCCTAATCTTTTTAACATCGCAGTTATTCTTCTGTATCCATAGTTTGGATTTTCTTTTCTAATTTTGAGTATTTTGTTTTCTATTTCGATATCTTTATTTGGTCTATTTAAGCGTTTTTGCCAATACATATATGTTGATTTTGGAAGATTGAAGTATTTTAACAAGTCTTTTAATTTGTATTTACTTCTTAAAAGACCGATTGTTTCAGTAATTGTCTTATTTCTGCATCTGTCATTTGAGATAATTCTATCTTTTTTTT
>NZ_JAGYZD010000119.1 GCF_018371055.1 Finegoldia magna
TACGCGGATGGTATTAATGCAAACACAAATAGAATTTAATGATGAATTAAAACTTACTAAAATTAAACAATCATCTTTTAACCCTACCCACATTTTTGAATGTGGGCAGGCGTTTAGATGGTACAAAGAAGATGATATGTCATACACAACTGTTGATGGGGACATGTACTGTAATGTAAGTTTGGTTGGAGATTACGTTTATATTAAGAACTGCACAGAAGATGATTACTATAAAAAATGGGAAAATTATTTTGATTTGAAAACTGACTATTCAGAAATTAAAGAAAAATTATCATTTAATGAAACTTTGAAAAACGCATTAGAATATGGTAATGGAATCAGAATATTGAACCAAGATAAATTCTCTACAATAATTTCGTTTATTATATCAGCTAACAATCAAATACCTAGAATTATGAAATCGGTAAATATAATTTGCGAAAATTACGGTAAATTATTGGGCGAATTTAACGGTAGAAAATTGTATTCTTTTCCTAAGCCTGAAGATTTAGCAAAAGTACCAGTGGAAGAAATGAGAGAAGTGTGTCGCGTTGGATTTAGAGATAAAAGAATTGTAGATGTGGCAAAAATGGTTGCAAATGACGAATTTGATATTTTGGGAATAGATAATTTATCAAATGAGGAATTAAGAAAAGAATTAATCAAACTTCCAGGAGTAGGACCTAAAGTTGCCGATTGTATAATGCTTTTCTCATACAATAGACACAATACATTTCCCGTTGATGTGTGGATAAAAAGAGTTATGGAGTATTTGTTTATAAAGGAAGAAACAAATAAAAATTTGATTGCAAAGTACGCAGATGATTTGTTTGGAGATTATGCTGGATATGCACAGCAATATTTATTCTACTATGGAAGAGAAAATACAATCGGAAAATAATTTTCAGAATTTCATCATAGAAAATAGAATTAAAACAAGAAATATCAAAATAATCTGAGCTATTTGATTTTAAATACTAATAAATACGTTTGATTAAAACAAAAACGTGGTTTATTATATAAGAGGATTAACACTCAACAGGTTAGAGTGCTAACAAAAGATTCTGAAGGAGGATATCATGAATTTAAAACCTATTGGTGATAGATTAGTATTAAAAAAACAAGAAAAAGAAGAAGAAAAAACATTCTCTGGAATAGTTCTCCCATCTTCAGCTAAAGAAGCTCCTGTTTATGCAGAAGTTTTAGCTATTGGATCTGAAGTAGAAGAAGATGAAAAAATGAAAGGCAACATTAAAGTTGGAGATAAAGTTATATACTCAAAATACGCTGGAACAGAAATAAAACTAGAAGACACAGAATATATCTTAGTTAAATATGAAGATATTCTAGCAGTTGTAGAATAGGAGGATAAATTTTATGGCAAAACAAATCAAATTTTCAGATGATGCTCGTAAAAGCATGGTAGAAGGTATTAATAAATTATCAGATACAGTTAAAGTTACATTGGGACCAAAAGGTCGTAATGTAGTTTTGGATAAAGAATATGGTGCACCATTGATTACAAATGACGGTGTTTCAATTGCAAGAGAAATTGAACTTGAAGATGAATACGAAAACATGGGTGCACAATTAGTAAAAGAAGTTGCTACTAAAACAAATGATGTAGCAGGTGATGGTACAACTACTGCTACACTTTTAGCACAAGCAATTATTAGAGAAGGTTTGAAAAACTTAGCAGCTGGTGCTAATCCAATTGTTTTACAAAAGGGTATCAGAAAAGCTGTTGAAAAATCTGTGGAAGCTATTAAATCTAGAAGTCACAGTGTTACAACAAAAGAAGAAATAGCAAATGTTGGTAGCGTATCAGCTGCAGATGAAACTATTGGTAAACTAATTGCAGAAGCTATGGAAAAAGTTGGAAACAATGGTGTAATTACTGTTGAAGAATCAAAATCTATGGGAACTACTTTAAATGTAGTAGAAGGTATGGAATTCGACAGAGGATATGTATCTCCTTATATGGTTTCTGATTCAGATAAAATGGTAGCAGCAATGGAAGATCCATTTATTTTAGTTACTGACAGAAAAATTACAAATATCCAAGATATATTACCATTATTAGAACAAGTTGTTCAACAAGGTAAGCCATTATTTATAATTGCAGAAGATGTTGAAGGTGAAGCATTAGCAACTTTAGTTTTAAATAAAATCAGAGGAACATTCAACTGTGTAGCTGTAAAGGCACCAGGATTTGGGGACAGAAGAAAAGAAATGCTTGAAGATATTTGCATTTTAACTGGAGCTCAATTAATCACAGAAGATTTGGGAATCGAATTGAAAGATGCATCATTTGATATGCTAGGACGAGCAAGAAAAGTAAATGTATCAAAAGACAAGACAACTATTGTTGACGGAAATGGTGAACAATCTAAGATTGAGGAAAGAATTAACCAAATTCAAAACAGAATTCCTGAAACTGATTCTGAATATGATAGAGAAAAACTTCAAGAAAGATTAGCAAAATTATCTGGTGGAGTTGCTGTAATTGAAGTTGGAGCAGCTACAGAAACAGAATTAAAAGAAAGAAAATTGAGGATAGAAGATGCACTTGCAGCAACAAGAGCAGCAGTTGAAGAAGGAATTGTAGCTGGTGGTGGAACGGTTCTATTGGATGTTCTTGAAGAAGTTGAAAAACTTGTCGATGAAGTTGAAGGCGATGAAAAAACAGGAGTTAAGATAATTCTAAAAGCGTTAGAAGAACCTGTAAAACAAATCGCAATTAATGCTGGAATCGACGGATCAGTTATAGTTGAAAATGTTAAAAACAAAGACAAAGGAATTGGATTTGATGCATACAAAGGTGAATATGTAGATATGTTAAAAGCTGGTATTGTAGATCCAACAAAAGTAACATTATCTGCATTACAAAATGCAGCATCTGTTGCAAGTTTATTATTGACAACAGAAGCAGCAGTAGTTTCTATAAAAGAAGACGAACCAGCTATGCCTCAACCAGGTCCTGGCGCATATATGTAGACAAATTAAAGGTGAGGATATATTCCTCATCTTTTTTTATGCAATGAAGTAAAAATGTTAGTTGAAAATGAATATCGGGTATATATACATTAAGTTGGTGAGATAATGAATAATTACGATTTAATAAATGAAGTGCTTGGCAAAACAAGTGAAGAAATACAAAAAATGAGTCCAATCAATATTTTATTGGTTGGAAAAACTGGAGTTGGCAAATCGACTTTAATTAATGGAATGTTTAGAGATAATTTGGTAGAGACAGGTGTAGGAAAGCCTGTCACTAAATATTTGCAAAAAATTACTAAGGAAAATATTCCTATTAATTTATACGATACTCAAGGACTCGAACTAAACTCACAAAATCAAAGAGAAGTCCTAACAGAAATAACAACTTTATTAAAAGATTTAAAACATCAAGGGGAAAAAGATAAAATTCATTTGATATATTATTGTATTAATTCAAATGGATCTAGGATAGAAGATTCTGAAATAGCTCTTATTAATTCTTTAAAACAATATGCACCAGTAATCATAGTCTTAACGCAATCACTAGGAGAAAATTCTGAACAATTAAAAGACTATATTCAGAATTTGAATTTGGATGTGGCAGATGTTATCGAAATACTCGCAAAACCATACAGAATTAACGATATGGTTATTGAAGAAAAAGGATTGAAAGAACTGATGACTAAAAGTTTTGAACTTTTAGATGAGGAAATTAAAAATTCTTTTATTAATGCCCAACATGTCGATATTGATTTAAAAGCAAAAACGGCAAGACGTTGGGCAAAAAGATATATAAAAACAGCTTTTGGAATTGGATTTGTTCCTATACCTTTCTCAGACGCGTCTTTATTAGTGCCTATGCAAATTGGAATGATAGCTCACATTAATTCTATTTTTGGAATATCAATGGATAAGCAAAGAGTTGCCTCAATCATAGCTGCTATAGGTGGAACTGGAGGAGCTACTTTTGCGGGAAGATTCATAGTAACGAATGCGTTGAAGTTTATTCCGGGAGTAGGTAGCTTAGCTGGTGGATTAATATCTGCAGCGACTGCGTCTATAATGACCACGGCGTTAGCGATGAGTTATATAGAAGTTTTGAGTTATATTGCTAAAAGAGAAAAGTTGGGAATTAATATGGATTTTTCTGAAATTGAAAAATTAATGCAAAAAACTTATACAGAATATTTGAAGAATAGGAAGAAGAAAGACGATGAATGATTTAACAAAAAAAGATTTTATTGAAAAATACAAAGATGGGAATTTTGATTTTGCAGTTCAAAATACTTGTAGAGCTGTAGAATACGCAAAGTTAGAAGATTGTTTTAATGTAGCAGAAAGAAATAGGGAGCCATCTGATATAATAATTTATGAAGATGACGATATGATTGATTATTTTCACTTTGATGGATTAAAATATCAAGATTAAAAAACACATAAGTGTGGTATAATAATAATTACAGAGTAGGGTTGATGCGTTTAGTGTAATGGGATAGGGAGTTGCCCATTAACGAAATTATTGCGATATCAATGCCGCTTCCGCTGATAATATGAATTAGTGGGAGCATTATCTTTGAAACATAGGATAATGCTTTTTTTGTGGAGCACTCTCGGGTGCTCTTATATTTTTTATAAATGAGAGGGATTTTAATGGATAAAGAAAAAATTGAACAAGCAGTGTCAATGATAATAGAAGCTATTGGTGAAGATCCAAACAGAGAAGGATTATTGGAAACACCTCAAAGAGTGGCTAGAATGTACGAAGAAATATTCAGTGGATTAAATCAAAATGCGAAAGTGCATTTGTCGAAATCCTTTGAGATAGTTGATGACAATATGGTAATAGAAAAGGACATTCCTTTTTATTCAATGTGCGAACATCACTTACTACCATTTTGGGGAAAGGTTAATATTGCTTATATTCCTGATAAAAGAGTTGCTGGTTTATCAAAATTAGCTAGAACTGTTGACGTGTATTCAAAAAAACCACAATTACAAGAACGTTTAAATATTGAAATAGCTGATGCATTAATGGAATATTTAAATTGCAAAGGATGTTTAGTAACTATTGAAGCTGAACACATGTGTATGAATATGAGAGGCGTTAAAAAACCAGGTACTTCAACAATGACTTCTGTAGCAAGAGGAGCTTTTGAAGAAGATTTGGATTTGAAAAACGAAGCTTACAGATTAATGGGATTATAATGAAAAATACTGACATTGTCCTTAATCACAATTTATTTAATGAAAAAATAAATAAAATTGAAGATGATGAGAAAACTCGTGT
>NZ_JAGYZD010000120.1 GCF_018371055.1 Finegoldia magna
GTTTGAACAGAGTGAAAACCAGCGCCTTGAGACGCTGGTTGGTATCACTCGGGCTTATAGCCCTTGAACAAACCACCCGTTTTACGGGTGGTCATGATTAAAACAAATATTGTATAATAAAATAAAAGAGAGGAAAAAATTATGAATTTACTTGTAGTAGAAGATGACAAAATGATACGCGAAGGAATTTGTGAATTTTTGTCTGAGTTTGGATACAAAACATATCAAGCAGAAGATGGGAAACAAGCCATATCCATATTTGAAAACAACGAAATCAACTTAGCGATACTAGACATTCAACTTCCATACATAAATGGACTTGAAGTTCTGAAAAAAATCAGAGAAACAAGTGATATCCCAGCTATTATGTTGACAGCATTCAGCGATGAAGAATACAAAATCAACGCCTTCACAAGCTTGGCAGATGGCTACATTGAAAAGCCGTTTTCGCTTCCAGTTCTTAAAGTTAGAATAGAATCATTAATAAAAAAATGTTATGGAAACAATGAAACATTTAATTACAAAAATACCGAAGTAAACTTCACGAGCTATACTGCAAAAATAAATGGCAAAAAAGTTGATGTAAATGCCAAAGAACTTGAAATACTCAAATATATGATAGAAAATGAAGGTCAAGCACTTACTAGAATGCAAATAATCGATAGTGTGTGGAAAGAAACTGACGAAATACCATTTGACAGAGTAATTGATGTTTACATAAAAGAATTACGCAAAAAACTGGAATTAGATTGCATAGTAACCATAAGAAACGTCGGCTATAAATTGGAGAGAAAATGAAAAATTTGAAAATATTTCCTAAAATGTTCCTGCAAATATTCACAGCATTAGCGCTCACTGTGTTGTTCATACATTTTATGGTGTTTTTAATATTTCCCAAAACATATTTGGAAGATAGAAAACAAGAAATAAATAAAAAAGCAAATGAAATATCCAAGACATTAATAAATAAAGATCTTGGATATGTTACTCAGTCGCTTGATTTCTATTCTAATAATAACGACATTAAAGCTTATGTAAAAAACAAAAACAACGACAACGGTTTACAAATCAAAGAAATCATTGATTTTGACAAAAAAAGCGACAACAATTCACTTATAATTGAAGAACGAGAAATCACTATTAACACTGGAGAGAAAATATCGCTTCAATTCGTATCAACAGCTGATATGAAAAAAGATGCCAAAAATCTGAGTCTAAGATTTCTCCCATTTTCGCTTTTTATTTCTATGTTTTTCTCAGCAATTATTTCATTGATTTATGCAAAATTAATCAACAATAATATACAAGAAATAAAACAAGTTACTGATAAAATGATGACTATGGACAAAAAAGCACGACTTGTAGTAGATTCTACTAATGAGATTGGACAGTTAAAAGTACAAATCAATGATTTGTACACTACACTGTTACATTCAATTGACGATTTGGAATCAAAAAACGAAGAAATTATCAAACTTGAAAAACTGAAATACGACTTCTTCAGAGGAGCATCACATGAACTTAAGACTCCTGTAGCCAGTCTTAAAATCATTTTGCAAAATATGAAATATAATATCGGAAAATACAAAAACAGAGATTTGTATATCGACGAATCACTCAAAATAATTGATGGATTGTCACATAGTATTTCACAAATACTTACATTGTCATCGATTGAAAACTTGAAAAATGACGAAGAAAATGTAAAGATTTTACCGATATTAAATGATATAATTAATAAGCAGGAAGTAATTGCAAATCAAAAACATATCACAATCGACAATCAGATTGCAGATGAGAAGATTTTTATTGGCAAATCAGCTCTTAAAATAATACTTTCAAATGTAATTGGAAATGCTGTAAAATACACTGATGAATATGGTCTAATAACCATAAAATCAGATGGTGAATGGTTTGAAGTGATTAACACTTGCAAGAAGGCAAGTGAATTAGATACCACAAAAGTATTTTATGTGAATTGCGATTTGAATAAAGAGAACAGCAATGGACTTGGATTGTATATCGTTGGAAACTTGCTCAACAATTACAAAATCGATGCAAGTATTGAAACACAAGATGAAAAAGTAACATTCAAAATCAAGTTATAAAGGAGAACAAAATGTATATTTTAGAATTGAATCAAAATGGTGAAGCTACAGAATTGGCGTTGTTTGACACAATTGAAGAAGGAAGAGAATTCATCAAGCAAACAAACTGCTACGAAATCACAGAAGAAGATGGATTCGTATATGAATATATCGATCCTGAAAAATTAGGTGATTACGTTGAAATAGAATACAATGGAAATATAATTCCATTGAGTAAATTCATGTTCACAGAAGAAGGAAAAGCAGAGATATTCTGGAAAGAAATTCCAAATCTTTCAGAAAAAGGAAATGGAATCGTAAATAATTCTACAAGAGTAGATGCTTATGTTATAGCAAATAAAGATGTCAAAACTTATATTGAAGCAAGAGAAAAATCCTATAATGAAGTAAAAAAATATTTAGAAGAAAAAGGATATGAAGTAGACAGAGCATACTTTGGATCAGAAGACGGAGAAGCAATAGTCTACAGAAAAAACGAAAAAGATGAGTGGCACTTCCTAACACACATGGACCCATCATTTTTTGAAGATAAAACACCACAAGAAATAATCGATGAGATAGAAGAAGATTTGAATTAAATATATATACAATGCTTGCTTGTTTTTCAAGTGGGCATTTTTAATTTGTATGTAAATAATTTAATACAAATAAAAGAATGATAATTCATAAAGTTAATAAATTAATTATATAATGATAAAAGTTAATTATTAAACTAAATATATCATAAGAATAAAATGTGTTTCAAAATTTAAATATATGCCACGATGTTTTGTAAAATATGTTTATTTTTTTTAGCAGAAGGGTATATAATTAAAGTAATGATAGAAATGATTAATAATAAATAATAATTTAGAACTGTACAGTATTAAAAAAGAGAAAAATATGTATTTATGTCAATCATTTAATCAAAATATGTTAATGGAAAACACACCATTTGAGGAGGTTTTTATGGACAAGAAGAACAAGAATAATATTGCAAAAATTTTGTTGGCTTTCGGAGTATTAGCTAGCCCAATGATGTTAGCAAACCAAGTATCAGCAGATAATTCAATAGGTAATTCAATAGGTAATACTACTGACACTAATAAAATTCAACAAAACACAGAATCTGACACTGCAACAACTTACAATGTAATTAAAGAAAACAAAGAAGAAAAAGAACAAGCTAAAGAAGTAGTTTCTACAGCAGCAGAAAACAATAAAGCAGACGCAACTAAAGAAGCTACTACAACAAAAGACACTGCAATAGAAACAACTGAAACAACTTCACAAAAAGAAGAAGCTACAGAAGAAAAAGAAGAAGCTGTTATAGAGGGAAAAGAAGCATTCAAACTAACAGATTCTCAAAGACAAGCATTAAAGAATGCTAGCTTTACAGATGGCGAAATTGCAAAAATTGAAGAAGATATAGCAAATTCACTTGCAGAAAATCCTAATATTGACGTTGATGCAAAATTGAATAAGAAAATTCAAGAAGCTAATGCTAAAGAAGCTAATTCATTAGAAGTGGCTCCTGAAGGAGAAAAAGCATCACAAAAAGCAGGAAAAGGTCAACAAGTAAATAACAAGGTTCACGTATCAAACATAAATATCCAATATAAAGATGGTGGATCACAAAAAGAAGAAGTATGGGTTACAAGTGCTGGAAACGCTGCATTTACAGCAGACTATAAGGTAGATGATTCTGTAAAGAGTGGAGATTACTTTACAGTAAACTACGGAGATAAGGTAGTTCCTGGTCTAGTAAATGAACCTAGAACAGCAACAAATTTAATGGATGCTAGAGGTAGATTAATAGCTAAAGGTGTATATGACAAAAATACTAATACAACAACATATACATTTACAGATTATGTAGATATATTTAACAATGTTCGCGGTTCATTCCAACAAAGTCTATGGCCAGTAAGAGAACAAATTACAGACGATGGTCAAAAAGTAGATGTAACTATTACTGTTGCGGATGAAACAAAAACAAGAAATATGACTTTTCAATATGGTAATAAAAAGTATTTACCAATAACTGAAACAATAACTTCCGTAAATAGAGAAGAAAATACAGTACACACAACAACTTACATTAACCAATCAGGCGATAGGATAGGTGGACTTAATAAAATAAAATTAGAATCAAACAATTATGAATACACTGATCCAAGCCAAGTTAAAATATATGAAGTTTCTAACAATGCTGTATTTAGAGATAGTTTCTCACCAAATTTAGCAGCTGGAGCTAAAGAAGTTACAGATTTGCCTATCACTGTAGAAAACGGAATCGCCTACATTGACGTTGGAACAAAACTAAATATGAAAACAAAATATGTAGTTTTAGGTACACCAACATTAAAAAAAGATGCAGATCCAAATAAAGCTGTTAAAGTTACTTCAAGTGTAGTTAATAAGAATAATGGACAAGTCGTAGTTGATAATCACGGTCAAACTGTATCACATACTAGTGCACTATTACAAGCTGGTGATACATCAACAGGTGAAGGTGATCAAGAAGAACAACCAGGTTCATTCCAAGAACACCATATCTATCTCACAAAAGATAAAGATGGAAATGTTATAGAAGAAAAAACAATAAAAAAAGATGGTGAAACAACCAAAGGTAGCAAAACTGAATTTTATAAAACAGGTAAGAAAGAAGAAGACGGATATACATTTGTAAGAACAGAAAACCCTGTAAACAATCCTATATATAATAATGATGGAAGCAAATCTGCGGGAAACTATGTACCAGGTGTAAAACAAGAAATCACCTATGTATATGAAAAAACAGTAGATGAACCAACAGAAGAACCAGGATCCTTCCAAGAACACCACATCTATATAACAAAAGATGAAGATGGTAACATCATAGAAGAAAAAACAATAAAAGAAGATGGTAAAGTAAAAGAAGGAACAAAAGACGAAACATATCCAACAGGTAAAAACGAAAAAGATGGATATACATTCGTAAGAACAGAAAATCCTGTAAACGAACCAACATATAACGAAGATGGAACACCAACAGAAGGAAACTTCAAACCAGGTGAAAAACAAGAAATCACATACGTATATGAAAAAACAATAACAACCAAAGGTTCATTCCAAGATCACCACATCTATCAAACAGTAGATAAAAACGG
>NZ_JAGYZD010000121.1 GCF_018371055.1 Finegoldia magna
TTCTTTCATATCGGAGATTTCTGGTTTAAATAAACCAGCAAATCCACCGATACCTGTTAGAACTTCTTTTCCATGAGTTTTCTTTACGATTTCTTTTATAATTTGAACTTCTTCGTAGCCTTTTTCTTTATCTACACCAGAATCTTTGTAAGTTAATCCCATTATATTTCTTCTAACTCCCTGTCAGAATCAATGACACCTTTTTTCATTTCTTCTTTGTAATCTTTTAATTTTTGAGCTAGTTTTTCGTCAGACAAAGCAATCATTTGAGCTGCTAAGATAGCTGCATTTTCTCCACCATCGATTGCTACAGTTGCAACTGGAACTCCTTTAGGCATTTGAACTATTGAATACAAAGCATCCATTCCAGCAAGTGCAGATCCTTTTACAGGAATTCCTATAACTGGTTTTGTTGTCATTCCTGCTGTTACTCCACCTAAGTGTGCTGCTTTTCCAGCGATTGTGATGTAAACTTTGCAGTCGTCTTTTTCAACAGTTTCTTTTAAAACATCCAATGCTCTGTGTGCTGAAATAACTGATACTTCATATGATAGATCAAATTTTTTCAACATTTTAGTAACTTTTTTTGCAACTTCAATATCTGAACTGCTTCCCATTATTAATCTAATATCCATTGTTTGCTCCTATTTTTTTGTATAGTTTGGAGATTCTCTAGTAATTGTAATATCATGTGGATGATTTTCTACAAGTGTTGCTGGAGAAATCTTCACGAATTTTGATTTTTCTTTTAATTCAACTAAGTCTTTGCTTCCTACATAACCCATACCTGAACGAAGTCCACCAACTAATTGATAAACAACTTCTGCTACAGATCCTTTGTAAGCAACTCTACCTTCTACTCCTTCTGGAACGTATTTTTTAGTGTTATTTTGGAAATATCTGTCTCCACTTCCAGCTTTCATAGCTCCAAGCGAACCCATTCCTCTGTATTCTTTGTATTGTCTACCTTCTAATACAACTAATTCTCCAGGGCTTTCTTCTGTACCAGCGAACAAGCTACCTGCCATAATAACAGATGCACCTGCTGCTAATGCTTTTGTAATATCTCCTGAGTATTTAATACCACCATCGGCGATGATTGGAATACCGTGTTTATCAGCTTCTTTCGCACATTCGATTATAGCTGTCATTTGAGGAACACCGATACCTGTTACAACTCTTGTCGTACAAATAGATCCAGGTCCAATACCAACTTTAACACAATCTGCTCCAGCTTCTATCAAATCTCTTGTAGCATCTGCTGTTGCAACGTTACCTGCGATTATTTGAAGATCTGGGAAAGCTTTCTTTAATTTAGTTACAGCATTCAAAACTCCTCTTGAATGACCGTGAGCTGTGTCGATTGTTACGACATCAACTTTTGCATCCACTAAAGCTTGACATCTTTCAATCATATCATTAGTGATACCAACAGCTGCACCAACCAATAATCTGCCTTGTGAATCTCTTGCTGAATTTGGATATTGGATTGTTTTTTCAACGTCTTTTGTAGTGATAAGACCTTTTAATTTGAAGTTTTCATCTACAATTGGAAGTTTTTCAATCTTAGCATTCATCATTTTTTCCAAGGCTTCATCCATCGATATGTTTTCGTGACCTGTTATTAAATTGTCCTTAGTCATAACATCTCCAATTGGAAGTTGTTCGTCCTTTACGAATCTAACATCTCTGTTAGTTAGGATTCCGACTAAAGTCATATCATCATTAACTATAGGTACACCGCTAATTCTGTAATGACTCATCAATTTCAAAGCATCAACGATTTTGTCATCTGCAGATAAGTAAAAAGGATCAGTAATTATTCCATTTTCTGAACGTTTAACTCTATCTACTTCTCTTGCTTGCTCTTCAATAGTCATGTTCTTGTGAATAATTCCGATCCCGCCTTGTCTCGCCATAGCGATAGCCATTTTTGACTCAGTTACAGTGTCCATTCCTGCTGACATCATAGGAATGTTCAATTCAATTTTTTTAGTTAATCTTGTTTTCAAGATAGTTTCATTAGGTAACACTTCTGATGGACCTGGTACTAGAAGTACGTCATCAAATGTTAATCCTTCGCCGATAAATTGCATAATACCCTCCTCATAAAATAAATAAAAACTTTGTTAAAAATTTTTAATGTTGAGAATAAATTTACCATACAAATGATCACAAGTCAAGCAAATTTATTCCTTTTATTTCTTTACAGCTATTATATCAGAAATACAAATTTTTGAGCAAGAAAAAAGCACCAAAAAAACTTTTGATGCGTAAATCTTCTATAATAGTTCAACATTTATTTGTTCTGCTACTTCGTTTATTTTATCTGCGTCCAATTTTTCAACTTCTGAAACTCTGGCATTTAATACGCCAAGAGATAAAGCCTTCAAAACAGTTTCCATTACGCCTTCTCCCTCATCTAAGAATTTCGCCAATCCTGCCACAGTAGCATCTCCACTTCCGACGGTTCTTTGAATTTTGTATTGAGGAACAGAAATCCTGTACAAATTATCTTTGTATTTTAAAATCGCTCCGTATTTTCCATTGGTAACCAAAACAATTTCAATATCATCCAACAATTTATTGCTGAAAATTTCCTTCAAATACTCAGAATCTTTGTTGACGAAATCTTCTGAAGAAATATCTTCTGTTAAACCAATGATTTCCTTAAATTCGTAGAAATTAGGCTTGATAGCAAATGGTTTATAATTATTTTCCAAAACTTTTTTAGTCACTTGTCCATTTGTATCCAAAATAATCTTGCTCTTAGCTTTTAGAATATCCATAGTTTCTTCGACAAAATCTTCAGATAAACCGTTCATCAAACTTCCACTGATTACTGCTATATTGTAATTTTTTCCGATTTCTTTTATAAGTGACATAAAAGTTCTTTCAAATCTAGAATCAATTTTGTTAGTTTTTTCAAATATTTCAAATTGCTTATCGCCATGAATCACTCTAATGCAGTTTCTTGTGTCGACATTTGTAAAAATAAAGTCGTGCTTGATATTCACATCGTCCAACTTGTCGATTACATAATCTCCATTACTTCCTCCAATAAAGCCTGTAACCATGAAATCTGCCCTCAACAAATCCAAAACTTTGGACACATTTATCCCTTTTCCTCCAGGCGTTTTGTACGCATCATCAACTACATTTACTCCATTAGTATCCAGCTCATCCATTTCGTAAATCACATCAATAGCAGGATTAGCAGTTATACAAAGTATCATTTTATTCCCCTCTTCAAATTAATTAAAAATTTATCTTTAATAAATATACCCAATAATTTAGCTTTTTAAATTATTTAGATAACTTTGATGTAAGAATAACTTCAGCAGCCTTCAATCCGTCAATCGCACTTGATACGATTCCTCCAGAATATCCACTACCTTCGCCAATCACATACAAATTATCAACTTTTTCGCTTCTTAACAAATCATCTCGATCCATTCTCACCGCACACGATGTTCTCGTTTCAACTCCTGTGAGTATAGCATCATCCATTGAAAATCCGTGAAGCTTGTTGTCCATCATTTTAATCGCAGTTTTAATGTAATTTGTAACATGCTCTGGGTAAATATCATTCAAATTGCTCAAAACATATCCCGGTTTTACAGTCGGTTCAACTTCTCCGATTTTTTCAGATTTTTTATCATCCATAAAATCTTTTACCAATTGAACTGGTGCATTGTAATTGGATCCTCCCAATTCAAAAGCTTTGCGTTCGATTTCTTGTTGAAATCTAATCCCATCTAACAAATTATGTCCGTAAGTATTCTCATCTATACCGCACACAATCGCACTATTTGCGTTCTTGCCGTCTCTTTTGTGAAAACTCATACCATTGACGCACAATTCATTTTCTTCACTAGAAGCATTGATTACATATCCGCCTGGACACATACAGAAAGTGTACACTCCTCTTTTGTTTTCTTCAGAATAAGAAAGCTGATAAGTCGCACTTGGAAGATCTCTGTCGCATTTATATTGTGCAAAATCTATCATTTTTTGTGGATGCTCAATTCTAAAACCAACCGCAAAAGGTTTGTTCGTCATTTTAATTTTGTCGGCTAACATCATCACCGTGTCTCTAGAACTATTTCCAAGAGCAAAAACGTAACAGTCAGATTGAAATTTTCTATTATGCGATTTTATTCCCACACATTTTTCATTTTCAATTTCGACATCGTCGATCAACGTATCGAATTCAAATTCACAACCCATTTTGATAAGGTCATTTCTCATGTTCACAATTACTTTTTGCAATTCATCGGTTCCGATGTGTGGCTTGGAGTCATACATAATTTCATTAGGAGCGCCGTAGTCCACAAAAGTCTTCAAAACTTCTCTGACTCTTTTGTCTTTGGAGCGTGCAGTTAATTTGCCGTCAGAAAAAGTTCCAGCTCCACCTTCACCAAATTGCACGTTACTGTTTGTGTTTAGCTTACCAGTATCCAGGAATTTGTTGATATCTTCAACTCTTTTCGATACTTCGCTTCCTCGTTCAATAACTTTCACCTTAGCTCCGTTTTTCGCTAATAAATACGCGCAGAATAATCCTGCAGGACCACTTCCAACAACTGTGACGCTTTTCGAATTATCGACATCTTCTAAGTTAAAATCTTCTTCATGATATCTTTCGCAATTTTTAATTGATTTTATTTTTTTATCAGACAAATCAACATCCACGATAACTTGGTAATTAAACAGAATTCCTTTTCTAGCATCAATTGATTTTCTGTAGATTTCATAATTGAAGTTTTTCGTTCCGATCATTTTAGAGATTTTTTTCTTCAATTCGTTTTCGTCGTCATTTTTTAATTTTATATTTCTAATAATAATCATATTTTTCTCTCTTTCATTTACTACTTGTATTATATCATTATTTAAATAGAATTATTGATAGGTAGAGAATAAGGTGTTTTAAAATCCTAATGCTAAGAATATCATACGGAAAAAATTGACTTGATTTCAAATAGAAAAAATCCGGCTAAAATCGCACTGTTTGAGCGTAAGCGAGTTTGCAATTTTAGGATTTTGAGATTTAGAAATCTACAATTTTTGGAGTCTAGATATTCGTGCATTAGATTTTTAAATATTAACCTAAAAAAGCTGCCTACCGAAGTGACCTGAACCCCAAAATCCGGAATACGGATGGAGGGGTTTTTGTATGCCAAAATACACAAAAGAATTTAAAATTAAACTAGTGAAGGAATACTTATCA
>NZ_JAGYZD010000122.1 GCF_018371055.1 Finegoldia magna
GCAGTTTTATAACTTTCTACAAATCCATCTCTTAATGCAAATATATTAAATTCAGTATAATCTTTAAATCCATTATAAAAACCTCTCATGATTTGAGAAGTGATTACACCAGAATTCCCTCTAGCTCCCATAAGAGAACCATCACTCATAGCTTTAGCTAAATTTGCAATGCTCAAATCAGCTACGCCATTAACTTTTGAAATAGCTGATTTAATTGTCAATGTCATATTAGTACCAGTATCTCCATCTGGAACTGGAAAAACATTTAGGCTATTTACTATTTCTCTTTTATTTTCTAAGTTCTTAAATCCCGCTAGAAGGCAATTCTTGAACAGTGTTGCGTCATTCTTCATTGTGCCCCCTATTTTTCTTCGTTTATTCTCATATCTTGAACAAGAACATTAACACATTCTACTTCAAGACCAGTTTTGTTTTCTACACTATATTTAACTGTATCAATAATATTTTGGCAAACCACAGCAATTTTAGTACCATATTCCAAAACTACAGTCAAATCTATTACAATTTTATTATTTTTTGTATAAACTTTTACTCCCTTACTCATATTGTCTTTATTGAGTAACATTAAAAATCCATCTGATAAATTTTTATAAGCTAGTCCAACAATTCCGTAACAAGTCATAGCTGTTTCACTAGCAATAGTTCTAACGATATTATCTGATATTAATATTGAACCATATTCGTTATCAATTTTAGTAGTCATATTACCTCCTATTTGTGATACCTAATTAATTATATTATACTCTTTTAATGTTTAAGATTCTAATTTACATATTAATACTATATTATTATAACATATTTTAGCTCTAAAAGCTTGAAATTCAGTTTTAAAATATGCTATAATATCAAGAGACATTTGAAAAAGAACCAGGAGGTGTAATTATGTCCAAAAAATGTGAAATTTGTGGTAAATCAAGAACTTTCGGAAATAATAGATCATTTTCTTTAAGATCTTCAAATAGAAGCTGGGCACCTAACATCAGAAAAGTTAGAGCTTTAGTTGATGGCAAACCAAAAAGAATCAATGTATGCACTAGATGCTTAAGATCAGGTTTAGTTGAAAGACCTCAATTTATCAAAACAACAGAAGAAGAATAAAACAAAGAGTCGAAAATTCGACTCTTTTTTAATCTCTAGAATCAATCAAAAGACCATATCCTTCTATTAATTCTATATATGCTTTTTTATCTTTTATTTTATTGCTAATCGTCAAAGTTGAACAAAAATCAACATCTAAAAATTCACTGTCGTATTCAAAGCCTTTTAATCTAATTTTCATTCCATTATTCGATAATACTACAATAGAAATATAATCATATTTCATAACACAATCTGTGCTTTTTCCTAAGAATTTAATTATATTATTGTTTCCAATAAATATAAGTTCAATTCCTTTTTCAAAGCATCTTTTTGAATAAATTAAATTCGACATTGTGTGATCTAATCTAGTTCCTGTTGCCCCAAAAGCATATATTGTATTACAGTTTTTTTCGATTAATATATTTATTGCGGCTTCAAAATCAGTAAAATCTTTTTTACAATTATATTTTTCAAGAATCTTGTTGTTTTCTTCTAGAAAAGTTTTATCTTCTGGATTTATAGAATCAAAATCTCCTATAGCGAAATCAAAATCTTTGTGATAATCGGTGAAATATTTTGTTCCACCATCTACAGCTATTTTAAAATCTGACTTTTCATAATATTCTTCAAAAAGATTCTTATCAGATAATTCTCCGGCGCAACAAATCAAACCAATCATTTTTTACTTACCTTTGATACAGGTTTAATTAAAATTAATATGACAACTATCGCTATAATTCCATTAGGAACAATGTAGGTAATATTATACAAGAACGATCCTAGTAAAGCAGGTATATCTTTTGGTAATGTATCTTTGAAGAATACGTAACCACTTAAAATAGCAGCTACTCCTCTCATTAAAATAGCGAACACACATGCTAAAATCATTTCAAAATTAATTTTACCGCTCAAAGTTTCATTATTACATCCTAATCCTGATAGACCTAAAGCCATGTATGCTATTGGATAATCTAGTAAGTATTGTATTGGATGAATAACATATGAATCAACAAAACTATCTAAAATTCCATACATTAAACCAATTACAATCCCTGGTTTAAGTCCCCATCTTAGTCCAAATAATAAAATTGGAACATATCCAGCCAAAGAAACAGATCCCCCTCTTGGCATTTTGAAAATAACAATACTGTTTAGCACAGCTGTCAGAGCTAAAGTAATAGCCCCTTCAACCATAAATCTCAAATTTTTGTTCAATATATCCTCCTGTTACTATAATTTTTCATTGTAAATATCTAATTGCGATTCTATATTTTGATTAAAAACATCTGAACCACTTACAATTAGATTAGCCCCTGATTCTAAAACTTTATCGACATTAGAAGTTTTTACTCCTCCATCAACTTCCAATATAATATACTTTTGTGATTTCTCAATCATTTTTCTTGCATCTTTTATTTTTGAATATTGACTTTCTATAAATGATTGTCCTCCAAATCCTGGATTTACACTCATTACTAGTATTATATCCAGATCATCAATAATATATTCACAACATTCTAAACTTGTGGATGGATTAAGTGCTAATCCACATTTTTTTCCAGCTTTATGAACAGTCTGAATAATCCTATGAGGATGAAAAGTTGCTTCTGGATGAAAAGTAATTATGTCAGCTCCAGCATTCAACATGTCATCTATAATATTTTCTGGTTTGTTAACCATCAAGTGACAATCAAAAATAAATTCCGGATATTTCTCTCTGATCTGTTTTATAACGGCTGGACCAAAAGAAATATTTGGCACAAAATTACCATCCATAACATCTAAGTGTAAGTATTTTATTCCCTTATTTTTTAATATATCTAAGTTTTTTTCTAACTCAAAAAAGTTACAAGCCAACAAAGATGGACTTAAGTTAGCCATTAATACCTCCTAATTTTTTCGTATTCTTCAACAATTTTCAAATAATTATCATATCTACTTTGAGATATTTCTCCAGTTTCAACAAGCCTTTTTATTTCACATTTTGGTTCATTAATGTGATCACAATTATTGAATTTACATTTTGAACTGTTTTTTCTAAATTCTACAAAGTTATTTTTGATTTCAGATTTTTCATCTAAAAAAGACAAATCAAAAGAACTAAAACCCGGTGTGTCCAAAACGTAAGTATTGTCATCTACCATTTTAATTTCAATGTGTCTTGTCGTTTGTTTTCCCCTCTGAGTTTTATCACTAATTTTTCCAGAAATAAAATTCTCATTTGGAAATAAATTTTTTAAAGTACTTGATTTCCCTGCCCCACTAGGGCCAATGACACAACTAATATGATTTTTGAATTCATTTAATAACTCTTCATTAGTAATTGAAGATTCATTTGAATTGAATATTACTTTATACCCAATATTTCTGTATATATCAGCATAAAATTTTTTCTCATCCTCAGATACCAAATCAGATTTATTAAATACAATGACGCAATCAATGTTGTTCTTCTCAATCATTAATAGATATTTGTCTAGTAACATTAGATTAATATTAGGTGACTTAATGCTACTTAGAACGAAACATTTATCTATATTACTCACTTCAGGACGGTGTAAAAGCACAGATCTTGGATGTATTTTTAAAATAAATCCAAGACCATTTTCTACATTTATATCTACTTTATCCCCTACAACTGGAGTAATTTTCTTGTTCCTAAAATTCCCCTTTGCCTTCGAAGGATACACTTCGTTTCCAATGCTTACGTAGAATAATTCTCTTTGAATTTTAGTAATTACACCTGTTTTATCCGACATTAACTAATTCTCCATTAATATAGACTTTAATATCATTATTAGGCTTTGCTTTTACTTTAATTCTTATATCTCCTTCAGAAGCGTCATGGTTTTCTTCATAGATAATGTTGTTTTCAGTTTCATCTTTAACAGTTACTGTGTAAATCCCTTTTTCTACAGGTTTACTTATTCTAAATACTTTATCAATCATTTCAGGTTCCTTTTTACCTTTACTGATTATTACATCAATTGAACTATCTTTTTTAAGTTTCTTTCCCGCGTCATATTGTTGCCATATAACTTGGTTTGTATCGTATGAATTACTAAATTTCTTTTCAATATTTCCTATATTCAGTCCAATTGATTTTAATTTATTACTAGCTTGACTAATATCAGTCCCTATTAAATCAACCATTTCTACTAGCTCTTCTTTCTTACCTAAAGAAATTACAACATCAACTTTAGAATCTTTATTTATGCTAGTTCCTGCATCCGGATGTTGTTGCATAATTTTTCCAGCTTCAAAATTATCACTGTTTTCTTTAGTTATTTCGCCAATTTCTAAGCCCAATTTGTTGAGTTGGATTTTAGCATTTTCTATAGTCATATTGGACAAATTAGGTACTGATACCTGTTCCTCACCTTTGCTTACAACTAATTTTATAATAGTTCCTTTTTTTACTTCTGTACTAGACTCTGGATCTTGTTCTAATACTTTTCCTGGTTCAACATTACTTTCAGTCTTGTATTCTGAAACAACAGCAATTAAATTATTTGCTTTAGCTTTATTTAATGCTTCGTTTTCGGTTAAACCAGTCAATGCAGGAACTAAGACTAAGTCTTGCTTATTCTTATTTATATATTTCTTGCCGAATATAAATGCAACAAATACCAATGCTGCTAAAAGTACAGGCAATAGAATCCACATAAACTTTTTAGATTTATTTTTGTTATCTTTTGTAGAAGATTGTTTAGGAGTTTTATAAACAGCTTCTTTTACTTCTGGTTGTTCATCATTTTCTTTTATAATTGGATTCTTAGTGGTTTTTTGATACAAATCAGAGGAATAGGTTTGATAATTCTTCAACATTTCTTTTAATTCTGTAGCCGATTTGAATCTATCATTAGGATCTTTTGCCATTGCTTTAACTATAATGTCATTAAGCCCTTGCGGCAAATCGTGTCTAAGATTAATAGGTGGTACCAATGGATCTTGAATGTGTTTCAATGCAATTCCAACTGCATTTGGTGCGTCAAATGGCACTTCACCTGTAGCCATTTGGTACAATACAACACCTAATGAATATATATCACTTTTCTCATCAATAAATTTACCCTTTGCTTGTTCTGGTGAAATATAATGAACAGTTCCCAAAACAGTT